>JAQUQV010000002.1 GCA_028715905.1 Kiritimatiellia bacterium | reverse complement strand
ACATGTTCATAACTCAGAAAATATTTGCAATAAAATCCTGCGCTTCTTGCGCAGAATTTTATTGATAACTGTTTAAAGGATATCTGCCCATCAGCTGGCCGGATGGTATGGAGTCTTTTCTGCGCAGAGAAAAGGTGCTAATTATTGAGTGTAGCAACTCAGCATTCGGAATTATCTTTTCACAACAAGGATTTCCGAAGGCTCTGCCCCCCGGGTTAAAACGGGGGGCATCTTTTTTTGCGGCAGGCACATTGAAAACCGTTTTATCAACCGGCGGCTGCACGCAATATGATTGACACAATCGGTCCGAGGGGTTATATTATCACTCGTTTTTAAGAAGCGGTGTATTTCACTCATGGAAAGGGGAATTTGATTTTGGATTTGGAAGCAATGCGCCACAGCGCGGCGCATGTCATGGCCGCCGCCGTTGTCCGGCTATTTGAGAATGTCCGGCTTGACATAGGTCCGGCGACCGATGACGGATTTTACTACGATTTTGACCTCCCCGCCCGGATTATTCCCGATGATTTTCCGCGCATTGAAGCGGAAATGCTCCGGATCATAAAAGCGGAACTTCCCTTTGAAAAGCTTGAGATGAGCCGTGCCGACGCTGAAAAGGCCCTGCAGGGTCAGCGTTACAAGCTGGAACGCCTGGCCGACATCCCCGCCGATGAAAAAATAACTTTTTACAAGTGCGGCGATTTCATGGATTTATGCCGCGGCCCGCATCTGGCGCACACCGGCGAAATCAAGGCCTTCAAACTCCTTTCCGTGGCCGGATCGTACTACCGCGGGCTGGAAACCAACCCCATGCTTCAGCGGATTTACGGAACCACGGCCGCATCCCGGAAAGATCTGGATGCTTACCTGAAAAGCATTGAAGAAGCCAGGAAACGCGACCACCGCAAACTCGGCCGCGAGCTTGACCTTTTCAGCGCGCATGACGAAATCGGCCCCGGCCTCATTCTCTGGCATCCGAAAGGCGCGCTCGTCCGCTCGCTGATTGAAGATTACTGGCGGCGGGAACACCGGCGCGGAGGCTACGAGCTGCTCTATACGCCCCACATCGGCCGGAGTCTGCTCTGGACCACTTCCGGGCATCTTGATTTTTACCGCGAAAGCATGTATGCGCCGATGCAGATTGACGAGCAGGAGTATTTCATCAAGCCGATGAACTGCCCGTTCCATATCCTCGTTTATAAAAGCCGTCTGCGCTCCTACCGTGAACTGCCCCTGCGCTGGGCCGAGCTGGGCACGGTCTACCGCTACGAAAAGGCCGGCGTGCTGCATGGTCTCCTGCGCGTGCGCGGGTTCACGCAGGACGATGCCCATATATTCTGCGCGCCCGGGCAGATTGCGGAGGAAATCAAACAGACTCTGCGTTTCGCGGTCAGGATTCTGCGTTCGTTCGGATTTGCCGGAATCAGCGCCTATCTTTCCACCAAACCGTCCAAGGCGGTTGGCGATGATGAAAGCTGGAACGTGGCGACCGATTCCCTGCGTAACGCCCTCCGGGCCGAGGGGATGTCCTTCACGGTGGAAGAGGGCGGCGGCGCGTTTTACGGGCCGAAGGTTGATTTGAAAGTGCATGACGCCCTCGGCCGCGAATGGCAGATGAGCACGATCCAGTTTGACTTTAATTTGGCGGAAAGGTTTCAACTCGCCTACATCGGCGAGGACGGAAAGGAACACCGGCCGTTCATGGTGCACCGGGCCCTGCTCGGCAGTCTGGAAAGATTTTTCGGCATCCTGATTGAGCATTACGGCGGCGCGTTCCCCTTCTGGCTGGCGCCCGAGCAGGCGCGCGTTCTGCCGATCACCGACAAGGAGCTTGCATACGCGCAGAAAGTTGCGGAAACCCTGCGCGCAGAAAATTTCCGCGTAACGGTTGACTCCGGCTCCGGCAAAATCGGGGCCAAAATACGCGGCGCCCAGCTGGAAAAAATTCCCTACATGCTGATCGTGGGGCCGAAGGAACAGGCCGCGCAGACCATTGCGGTGCGTTCCCGCGCGGAAGGCGACCGGGGCGCGGTTCTGCCGGCGGAATTGATCGGTAAATTCAAGGAGGAGCTGAAAGCAACCTTGAATGCTGAAGGGTGAATATTGCCGCCGGAGGCGTTTTGGCCTCCGGCGAAAAAAAAACAATAAACAAAAGGAGGTTGTCATTCGCACATCAGTCAGGGTCAACAACCGCATCCGGGTCCCGCAGGTCCGTTGCATATCCGCCAGCGGCGAAATGCTCGGCGTGATATCCACCTCGGAAGCGCTGAAAACTGCCTTTGCCGCCGGCCTGGATCTGGTGGAAATATCGCCCGCGGCCAATCCGCCGGTCTGCCGGATCATGAACTTCGGCAAATTCAAATACGAGGAAAGCCGGAAGGAAAAAATGGCGCGCAAACAGCAGTCCGCCACGGCGGTGAAGGAAGTAAAATTTCATGCCAATGTTGAAGAGCATGATTACCAGACCAAACTCAGGCACATTCATGAATTCCTGCAGAAGGGACACCGCATCAAAACTTCGCTGGTATTCCGCGGCCGTGAAAACGAGCACCGCGACCTGGGTTTTGAGCTTTTCAAGCGCCTGATCAAGGATTGCGATCCGTTCGGAATTCCCGAATTCCAGCCGAAATTGTTCGGCAACAACCTGGTGCTTCTGCTGCGGCCCCAGAGCGGAGTCAAAAAGCCGGAAAACTCTTCCGGTCCGGCTGTATCTCCGCCGGCGCGGCCCTGACGCGTTAACCGCCCGCACAAGACGTTTTGAGCGGAGTTCAGCGGTTGTTCTCGCGCAGTCGGGCGGCGCGCGCGCAGAAAGCGAGCGTCTGGTCGGCGACCGCCGCGGGGGCTGAGCGCGCGTTCAGGACCGCGGTTCTGGCGCCGGCGATATACAAAAACACCTTGTTGTTGCCGCAAACAAGGGCAATATCGGCTTCGCGCGCCTCGCCGGGGCCGTTCACCAAGCACCCCATCACCGCCACTACGGGCCAGGTTTTTATCCGTGGACTTTCCCGCTCCAGTTTTTCCAGTTTTTCTTCCACGCGGCGCGCAAGTTGAAGAACGTTCATCTGCGCGCGGCCGCAGGTCGGGCAGGCGATTACCCGCAGGCCATTCGTCCGCAATCCGAGCGAGCGCAGAATTTCCAGACCGGCGCGCACTTCATTCGCCGGGTTGTCCGCCAGCGACACGCGGATGGTGTCGCCGATGCCTTCGGCCAGCAAGATGCCCAGCGCCGTGCTGGAACGCACCGCGCCGCAAAGCAGCGTGCCGGCTTCGGTTACGCCCAGGTGCAGGGGGTAATCGGTCGCTTTGGAAAGCAGGCGGCAGGCTTCCACCGTGCGGACGGCGTCGGACGCCTTGACTGAAATTTTGATCGCGCGCTGGCCGAGGTCTTCCAGGAGCTTCACGTGCGCAAGAGCGCTTTCCACGAGGGCTTTGGCGCCAGCCGCGCCGTGCCTGGCGAGGATGTTTTTTTCCAGCGAACCGGAATTGACGCCGACCCTGATGGGAAGATTTTTTTCCAGGGCGGCCCGCACGATTTCTTTGATTTTTGCCCTTGAGCCGATGTTGCCGGGATTGATGCGCAGGGCGTCAACCCCGCCGGCGATGGCGGCCAGCGCCAGCCGGTGGTCAAAGTGAATATCGGCGATGAGCGGAATATGGATGGCGCGTCGGATTGCGGGGATGGCGCGCGCGCTCGCCATATCGGGCACGGCCACCCGGATAATATCGCAGCCTATTTTTTCCAGCTCAAGAATTTGTCTGATGGTGGCCTTGGCGTTGCGCGTCGGCGTCTTGGTCATGGTCTGGACCGATACCGGCGCGCCGCCGCCGATCGCCGTTGCGCCCGCGAATATCTTGCGCGTAGGGTGGCGTTTGATCCGCAGCGCCGAGTTCTGACTTTTTCCTGATCGCATGCTTTCGGTCTTCATTGTGTTGAATTATCCAAAGCGGGCGTGTGTCCGCAATCCAAATTCAAGCTTTTTTTGGCATGGGAATTTCAATCTTGCCGCAAAAAAGCGCAAAAGGTAGGAGCCGAACCCCTGTTCGGCGATGTATTTTTTGCCGTCCGGAATCGCCGCATAGGGATGCGGTTCCTACATCGATCAAATGGCAAATGGCCGCGCAATCTGCTCCCCTCTTTTCCCCTTTCAATTTTCGCCATCATCGGATACCGCCGGCGGGCTGGCGGGGTTGGTAACCGCTTGCTGTTCGGCCGGCGCCGGCGGTTTGGACAAGAGGCGGATCTTATAAAGCCGTTTGATATCGCGGCCGGTTATCAGGACGATTGCCAGGATGAGCAGGCCGAAAAAGACCTGGTTCAGGAAAAGCACCGCTTTGGGAGGCACGGGCCGCCGGATGATGATTTCCAGCAGGGAAAAAAACACGTGCCCGCCGTCCAGCACCGGCAAAGGAAACAGGTTCAGGATGGCCAGGTTGACGTTCAAAAGGCAGGTGAACCAGAGCGCGATAATAATGCCTTTTTTGACCATTTCCTGGAGCATATAAACGATCATTAAGGGGCCGCCCAGGGCCTGTGATGTGGCTTTGGCTTCCCCCGGGGTCAGCAGGGAACGCAGGACGCGGAGGATCACGAGCGAATGGCTTTTGATCTGGGCGCCCGGCGGGATGTGCACCACCCGGTCGGAGTCGGTCGCGGCAGGATCAAAACGGATTCCGATCCGGGCCCGATTGAGCTCCGGGTCCAGGCGCGGCGTAACATTCATGACGTGTTCAACGCCGTTGCGTTCCACGGAAACCGGCACGGTCTCGCCGGCGCGGGCGGAAACGAGCGCAATCAGGTGGTCAATGCTCAATACTTCCGCCCCGTCCAGTTTCCTGATGAGGTCCCCGCTCTGAATGCCGGCGGCGGCGGCGCTTGAGCCGGATTCAACGCTCATAACCTTACAGAGCGTGATCTCGCGTATCCCGGGGACCATCCTGAATCCAAGCGCGTTTTTCTCGGTTCGCAGAGCAAGCGTTTGTTCGCCGGAAGCGGTTTTGAGCAGGATTTCAACCCGCTCATAGCGGGCGTTTTCCTGGATGACCTCCTGCCAGTTCTGCACGGCCCGGTTGTTGACGGCCAGGATTTCATCGCCGAGACGCATGCCCTGCGCGTAAGCTTCCGAGTTGGTTTCCACGAATCCCACCACAGCGCACCTTTCCGCCGGCATGGAGGGCTTGCCGGCGATGAAAACCACCCAGGCGATGAGGTAGGCCAGGAGCATGTTGCCGGCGGCCCCCGCAACGGCGACGATTATTTTTTTCCAGGGCGCGGCGCGAGGCAGTTGCCTGGCCGGCTCTGCCGGCCCGGCGTTGCCGCCGGCGGTTTTGTCTTTTGAGAGGGAAGCGTCGCCGGCGGTCGGGTCCATCTGCGGCAAAGCCACGTAACCGCCGATCGGAAAAATGCCGATTTTAAAGAGCACATTGCCGATTTTCTTTTTCCAGATTGCCGGTCCGAAGCCGATTGAGAAAACGTCAATCACCATGCCGAGCGCTTTGGCGGCGGCGAAATGACCCAGCTCGTGCACAAAGATGCAGAGACCGAAGAGGACAGCCACGGCGGCGACAATGTAAACGAAAGAGATAATCGTGATATGGTCCATAGATGTTTTTCCTTTAAAATCAGTCCGCCGCCGCGAAAACTTTCAACACACAAGTTTCAACATGAAATCCGGAATTTACCATTTAAAGCTGAATGTTGGAAGTTGAATGTTCAAGGTTTCCTATGCATCCATCAGCCTTTTTGCCTGCTCCCGGGCCCATTGATCGGCCAGGATGATCTCGTCCAGAGAGGGGTTTTTATTGTTGCGGTGTTTGCCCATCACTGTTTCCACGATCCGCCATATTCCGGAAAATTTTATCCTGCCCTGCAGGAAATCGCGCACCGCCACCTCGTTGGCCGCGTTTAACACGGCCGGCATCGTGCCGCCCTCGCTGGCCGCCCGGCGGGCCAATGCCAGGCAGGGGAAACGCTTTTCATCCGGCAGGGCAAAGTGAAACGAACCCGGCTCGGCCAGGTTGAGCTTCGGCAGCCGGCCGTCAAGCCGGTCGGGATAAGTGAGGGCGTACTGAATGGCGAAACGCATATCCGCGGCGCTGAGTTGGGCGAGCATGGCGCCGTCAACAAATTCCACCAGCGAATGCACAATGCTTTCCGGATGAATCAGAACTTCAATCCGGTCCAGCGCGATGTTGAAAAGCCAGTGCGCCTCCATTATTTCCAGGCCTTTATTCATCATGGTGGCGGAATCAACCGTCACCTTTTTGCCCATGTTCCAGCGCGGATGTTTAAGGACGTCCGCGACGGAGACTTTCTCAAAATCAACTGCGGGGCGGTTGGCGAAGGGGCCGCCGGAAGCCGTCAGGATAATCCGGCGCACATGCGGCGCGGGGTGCCCCTGCAGGCATTGAAAAATGGCGCTGTGTTCGCTGTCAACCGGCAGGATTGCGGCGCCGCTTTGCGCGCGCGCCTGAAGGACATGGGCCCCGGCCGCCACCAGCACCTCCTTGGTGGCCAGCGCGACGTTTTTGCCGGCGCGCAGGGCCGTCAGGACGGGTTTCAGGCCCGCCATGCCGACCACGGCCGCCACCACAACGTCGGCTTCGGGGAGGGCGGCGAGCTTTTCCAGGCTCTCCGCGCCGCACCACAAGGCCGCTCCCGCCGGCGCGCGGGCGGTGTGTCTTTGCGCCGTCCCGGGATCGGAGATGCCGAGTTGTTTGACGTTGAATTTCTGCGCCTGTTGAAAGAGGCGTTCCGCCCGGTGCTGGGCGGCCAGGCCGACAATTTGAAACCGGCCGGGAAACCTTTCCGCCACCCGCAGGACGTTTTCACCGATGGAGCCGGTGCTGCCGAGGAGCACTATTTTTTTGCGCGGCGGCGCGGATTGTGTCCGGGAAGTTTTCATGCGTAATCACGTTGTTGAAGGCAGGAACCAGAGGACATAAAAATAAAAGAGGGGCACGGAGACCAGCAGGCTGTCAAGCACGTCCAGCAGGCCGCCCATGCCGGGAATGTAAGCGCCCGTATCCTTGGCGCCCCCGGCGCGTTTCAAGAGGGATTCAATCAGGTCGCCGATCATTCCGCACAAGGGAAGCAGAATTCCAAGGAGCAACGCGTCGGCAAGATTCATTGTTTTATGGCCGAAGCGGCCCTCGCATATCAGAAACAGCATCAAGCTGACGGCCAGCCCGGACAACAAGCCGCCCAAAAAACCTTCCCATGTTTTGCGCGGCGAAAGGCGGGGAAACAATTTGTGTTTTCCAAACCGGCTGCCGACCAGGAAAGCGCCGACATCGGCGCTTTTAACGACCACGATTAGATAACCGCACAATAGCCGGCCGGTCAATTCCGCGCCGCTGAAGAAATGGTTTTGCCCCCAGGACAATCCGAGTTTGGTGAAGAAATTAAAAAGGAACGGCACGTACAAGATGCCGAGCAGCGTGCCGGCGATGGTGTTTATGGGCCGGCTGTTTAGTTTCTGGGGGAACTGGCGGATACAGACCGCCGCGAATGATCCGCAGAGAACGGCCAACTCGCATTCGGCCGCCCGCGCGCCGTTGTAAAAGACATGGACACAAAACGAAACCCCGATCAAAACCATGCCGCAGGCGACGCCGAGGTTCCTGAAAATCGGCACGCCGGTCTGGCCGATAATGAAATAAAATTCCAGCATGGCGACGGCGGCTATTGCCATCAGCGTGGGGCAGACAAGAAAGAGGGGGGCGCGCAGGATGATCAGCGCGAATACGCCGGCCAGGATCAAACCGCTGTAAATCCGTTTGTTGATGTTGGGCATCGTCATTATTCCGCCGGCGGGCGGTCATGGGCGGCTTTTTCCGGCCAGGCCGCCGAACCGGCGTTTCCGGCGGCCATAAGCCTCCAGGGCCGCAAAAAAATCGTTTTCGCGGAAGTCAGGCCAGAGCGTTTCGGTCATATATAATTCGGCGTAAGAGACCTGCCAGAGCAGGAAATTGCTTAAACGCATTTCCCCGCTGGTGCGGATCAGCAGGTCCGGGTCCGGGATGTCGGCCGTGAAAAGATGGCGGCTGATTGCGGCTTCGTCAATTTTTGCGGGGTCCATTTCGCCGCATTTAACTTTCCGGGCGATGGCGCGCACGGCCTGGGTGATTTCATCGCGCGCGCCGTAACTGAGGGCTAAAATCAGCTGATGCTCTTTGTAGTTGCCGGTGGCTTTTGAGACGCGATCCAGCGCAAATTGAACCGCCGGCGGCAGATCGGTCAGGCGGCCGATGGTTCTCAACCGTATGCGGCTCTTGTGCAGTTCCGGCTCGTTTTCGTTCATAAATTGCGCGAGGAGGCTCATGAGCCCCGCGATTTCACGTCTGGGCCTGCGCCAGTTTTCGGTGCTGAAGGCGTAAAGAGTGAGGTAGCGCACGCCCGCTTGAGCGCAGGCGCGCAGAACGGCCTGGACTGACTGCGCTCCGGCGCGGTGCCCCTCAATGCGCGGCAGGCCGCGTTGCCGGGCCCACCGTCCGTTGCCGTCCATAATAATTGCGACATGCGCCGGGATTTCGCCTTTTTCCTGTGTTAAATTCTTCATCTTGGCAAAGCCGGGTATGCGCGCATAATGTTCCTTGCAAGTTTTTGGAACGGCGAAATTTTTTATCGGGTTATCGGGATAACCGGCGCAGCGGGTTGCCTCCTCCCTCTAAAAAACAAATACGGAATTAATTATGTTAACTTTTTCGCGCGAAGCAAGAAAGATAAATTTGAAATTTCTCATTTGCAAGAAAACACTGGCTTAAAATTATTTTTTGTGTTAATATTATCTGTGGAAAAATGATTACAACGGCATAAGAGGTGGTAAAAACGGTTTTACGGGCCGGTATTCCTGAAAAATTGGGGTTTAAACGCTTGTGGCATCAAAAATGCTGCTTAAGAAAGGGGGTGTCTGGCGCGATGAGCAAATTCAATCCGTCAAAAGTCGGTTTTACGCTGGTGGAAGTGGCGGTTGCCATGGCCCTGTTGCTTCTGGGTCTGACGGCGTTTGTTGTTGCGTTCGTGCAGTCCAGAAGGTCGGCAGCCATCGCGGAGCACCGGCTGGAGGCGGTTCATCTGGCCCGGCAGCAGATGGAGGCGCTTTGCTCGTCCAATTATCTTGCTTTGACCAATGGCCGGTTTTCCAGCGGCGTATATACGGGTTTTTACACGATCAGCAACAATACTCTTGCGCAGGTAAAGGATATTTATCTTACGGTGCAATGGGTCAATCCCGGAGGCAAAATCACTTCCGCTGTCTCGCTGGCCGGCTCAATCAGCGAGGAATTGCACCAGTGAAAAAAGGCACAAAGGCAGAAAGGCAGAAGGCACATAGGCAGAAGGCACATAGGCAGAAGGCACATAGGCACATAGGCAGAAGGCACATAGGCAGAAGGCACAAAGCAGGAGAACTCTGAAATGAAAAATTTAGATTTATCAAGAGAAAGGCATAAATGCAAGAATGGGCAGAAGACTCTGTGCCTTTGTGCCTATGTGCCTTCTGCCTTTCTTTCCGCCTTCACCCTCCTGGAAATTATGATTGCCATGGCGATTTTTGGGTTGGTGGCGGCGGGCACGATAAGCGTTTATATCATGTGCAACAAGATATGGCACACCACCGCGCTCAGCATGCAGATGACGCGGGAAAGCAGTCTGGCCCTTTCCCGCCTGGTTTACGGGGTCGGGCCCGACAGCGGACTGCGGTCGGCAGGCATGGCGGTGGTCAGCAATATTTCCGGCGGCGGCTGGCGATTGACAATCTCCAACTTGTACACGGGAATCAGTTACGCGGGATACAACAGCCAGCAGAGCAACATTTATTTTCCGGACACCAATTCGGTGATCTGCCGGAATGTTTCCGCGTCCTCGGTAACAACCAATGCTGACGGGGCGGTGCGCGTTCAATTGACGGTCGTCAAACGCGACGGCCTGTTTGCCGCCAGCAACACGGTCGGCACTCTGGTGAAAATGAGGAATAAACCATGAAAAATCATGAAAAAATGGTAATACTTCCGCCATTGAGGGATCAGAAAAAAAATGAGAGCGATCTTCGTAGGGGCCGCGCTTGTCGCGCGCCCTCTTCAGAATGGACTTCGCAAGCGAAGCCCCTACATAAGATAAATCCATCCGTAGTTGACCAATTACAAAAAATGAATACGGTCCGGAACGAATCGGGAGTTGTGCTGATCGCCGTCATTTGTTTCACGGCCGTTGCCGCCGTTCTGGCGGCGGGGCTTATGCGCGAAAGCGGCACCCAGTTGAAAATGGCGGGCAAAAACGTCAGTTTTGAACAGGCTTTTTACACGGCCGAAGGCGGGGCCGAACGGGCGGTTGCCTATATCCGGCAAACGGACCTGACGACGCCGGCGTGTGTTACCGGTTCCATCGGCAACGGGCGCTACGCGGCTTTCATCGTGCCCTTGTCGGAAGGCGGGGCCGACGGCACGAATTCGGTCGGCGGGTCGCTCCTGGTCAACCCTAACAACAGCGCCCAGAATGAATTTTTGCTTGTCAAGCCGGACGGCACGTCCATCACCCGCGATGACCTGGAAAACGACACCACCGTCTACGCCAGCGAGCCATGCATATATTACAGCGGTCCGGCGACCTTGATCCACGTCAAGCCCATGGGGGCCGGCAACCAGAACACTTTTATGCTGAACGGCTCCGTCTATGCGCTGGATAACAGCACAACCTATGACTTGGTCGGCGAGATGAACGTCACTCTCCAGACCGACGAGCGCAATCCCGGCACGCTTCGGGCCAAGAAACCATGGAAGTTGACCGGCATGAACGGGACCAATGTTACCCTGTTTGACTCAAGCCTTGACGATTCTGCCGGCGTAGACGAGTATGAGGTCCGTTCGGTCGGCTTCGTGAACGGCGCCCGCCGGACCGTGATCCTGGAAGGCGTCCATCAACAATCCTGGTCAAAGTATGCGATGTGGTATAATACCGGTCCGGGCGACATCTGGATTACAGCCGGCGAAATGTTTAACGGTCCGGTGCATGCCAACACCTGGATTTATATCAGCGGCGACCCGATTTTCAACGCGCTCATTTCCACCACCAGGAGCGGCTGGGGGGCCGGGCCGGCCCAGGCCCAGTTTAACGGGACGCCGAGCCCCGGCTTTGAATTCAATTCTCCGGTCCAGTCAATGGCTGCGGTTAATTTCAATGAGCTCTACGTCAAGGCCGACCTCGTGGTAACCGGCCGCACCAGGATCAACCTGGCCGGCACCAACATGCTTGTCTCCAACTCGCGCAGCGGCTGGGTCAACAACTCCGTCCCGCTTGGATCCAACTATCTCGTGTACGTAACGAACGCTTCCAGCGGCTCCGGGCGGACAAATGTCTATGTGGGCGGCACTTTGGACGGCCGGCTGACCATTGTGACGGATAGCGATATTTGGATTACCAATCACATTGTCTATGCCAACACTAATATTGATCTCAATTCCACCAATCTTTCCGACGATGCCCTCGGTTTGGTCGCCAAACACGACGTGGTCATTGCCAACAACACGCCGAATAATATTAACTTGTTCGCGCATATTATGGCGGTGGGCTCGTCCACGCCTGGCAACCATGAAGACGGCAGTTTCAAGGTGAACAATATTGATCGGAGTTATGCCGGGCATATCAACCTCTACGGCGGTATAGTTCAATTTTACCGCGGGGCGGTCGGAAGAATAACCCCCACGGGTTATCGCAAGAATTATACTTTTGACCAGCGCCTGGAAACCAAGCCGCCGCCGCACTATCCCTGCATAACAAACGAGTATCTTTGGACCGGCTGGCGGGAGAAATAAACGGCGTCTGAAATTGGAATTCACGTCTTTCGCCAGCGGGCAACGCCCGCTTGAGCGAAAGCGGTTTGCCGCCGTGGCCGGCGGGTTTGCTGATTGGAAAAAAAACATGCGAGAGGAGTTTTCAAAATTGATATTCTGGCCCGCGACCGTTGCCGGAGCGGCCGGAGTCATTGTGCTGGCATGGCTGACCTGCCAATCCATGTTCCGCCTGTGTGGCGCGCAGCCGGATCATGACAATCCGCTTCCGGCGGTTGAAACCGCGCCGGCGGCGCGGGAAAACATTAACCCGGACAATACCGGCCGGATGTTTTCTCCCCCGCCGGTTGATAATGAGTTCTGCACGGATTCGGCGTTAATCCGCCAGCGGGAAAAAGAGCGGCAGGAAATGAAGACCGGCCTGCCCTTAACGGGAGACAATGCGTCTAACGTCTTGGCGCCCGGAACGGGACGGCAAAACAAACCCGCGGATCCGTGTCTCTAGAAACTTTCAGCCCGACGGAGCCGTTTTATGAATAAAACTTATTGCCAGCGTGGTTTCACCCTCCTGGAAACCATGATCACCGTGCTCTTGTTCGGGCTGGTGATGGCGGGGATCGTGGAGGTGTTTATAATGTGCAACAAATTTTGGCATGTTACCTCTCTCAGCATGGAAACCGAACAAATGGCCAACCTGGCCGTTTCAAGGATAATTAACGGGTACGGCACGAACATGGGCATCCGGGGAGCGGCGAGCATGGAATTGCAGACAAACGTTTACGGCCATCCTATTCCATTCTTAAGCAGTTATAAATACTGGGAAACGGGCGAAAGCCCGCCCGCGGCGGCCGATACGGCACATTATGCGCACATGGGTTGCGCATTCGGTTCCGACGGCAGCTGGCGGCTGATTTTCTCCAATTCTTTTGACGGGGTTCATTGCATTGATTATAATATCAGAATGAGAAATATCCTTTTCTGTCCCGACACCAACCAGACCTCCGCGGCCAGGCAGAATAGAACATTAATTTGCAATTATGTTTCCGCCGCGAGCGTTATCCCCAACGCCGACGGCTCGGCGGAAATCCGGTTCACGGTTGAGAAACGGGATGGCATGTTTCTTGCCAGCAATCAGGCCAGCCTGTTTATCACCGAACGAAATTAGGAACAAGGAGATTATGGCAAACATACAGGCAAGCAAGGGCCCGCCGGGCAAACGGAGGCTTGTCATGCTGTCCGTTCTGGCCGCCGCGCTGATTCTGGCCGTCCTTTGGACATTGATGCGCATGTTGAATGGTTCTGGCGCCGACTCGGCGGAAAATTCGTCATCCCGGCAGGATTTCGGCGCCGGCGGAGGATTGGCGGCCATGCCTTCCGCGGAGGAACAGGAGGAGGCGGAAAAACAGCATGCGAAAGAACGGCGGATGGAAACATCGGCTCAAATAACCGCTTTCGCGCATCCGGCGGAGCCCGTTGCGGCCGGCCGGCATGACGATGAGATCAAACTGCAGAAGTTGAAAACCGATGTCAACCGGCAGCTCCTTGAACGGTTGAAGCAGTGCGTTAAAGACCATCCCGACCGCGACAACCATGAGCTTGAACGGCAAATTAAAAGACGCGAAAAACAAATCAATCCGATGTTTTGACGGGAAAACACAATCATGACCAGGCATGCAACATATACCGGACGGCAACAGGCGTCGTTTACCCTGCCGGAAGTCATGATTTCCGCGCTGATAATCGTGATCGTGCTGGGCGCCCTGCTTTCCGCCTTTGTCAGCGCCAGACGCAGCAACGCCCTGGCGCAGAACTATCTCATGGCCCAGCAGATCGCCCGCAGCGAAGCCGAGCGGCTCCTGACAAATTCATATTCCGCCATCGGCGGCTCCACCGCCGTTGTGGCCAATACGATGCTTGCCGGTTGCCGGATGATCCGCTCCGTGGCTGAAACCAATTTGCGCAAGAATGTCGTGATCACCCTTGAATGGATTGCGCCGTCTTCCTCCAAACGGGAGGCATTGACTAATTATATCACTATTTGCAATCCGAACTGAAGACATTGTCCGGGAGGGAAAACATTATGAATTATTGGCATTATACGTCTGGCGCGGAAAGACGGCCGCCACGACCGGCCGCCGGAATTAATTCCTCGGGCATGGCACTGGTAACAGTGATCATTTTTGCGGCGGTGGCCGGTATCCTCGCGGCGGGATTATATCATGCCAGCGGCTCAAGGATCAAACAGGCCCGGCAGGAAATGCGCTTTGACAAGGCTTTTTTCACGGCTGAAGCCGGCATTGAACATGCCAAGGACGAATTGCGCCGCGGCGCAACCAACGATGGCGTATTCTTTGGCGGCGCCACGAATTACGGCGAAGGCGCTTTCCGCGTCAATGCCTGGCCGAACGTGGTCGGGACCAATACCTTTGTGGTCATCCGCTCCACCGGCGTTGTGGAAAACGTCCGGCGCGTGATTGAAACGGAAATATGGCTGACGCCGTTCCTGCCGCCGAACAGCGACGGCGGGTTCTGCATATACGGCACGAATACCGCCCTGAGCGTTAAGGGCGACAGCAAGCTTGACGGCAGCGACTGGAATCTGCCCTCTACCCTCGGCGGGAGCGACGCCGCGCCGTCCGGCAATCCCACCAATCCGGGCGTTTTGTATGTCTCGCCCAGCACCACCATTGACCAGCAGAAAACGGATTCAATCATTGGCGAGCCTCCCATAACCAACGCGGTAGGCGAATATAACGAAACATACTGGATGCAATTGGTGGCCGGCATAATGCCGGATGCTTTGTACAGCGACGGCGACAACCTGGGGACGAGAGAGTCGCCCGTCATAACGTTGCTGCCGGCCGGCACAACCATGTTCAACGGCAACCGCTCCGGCGCGGGCATTCTGATTGTGCCCGGCGACGCCATGCTTAAAATCACCGGAACATTTGATTATGAGGGACTGGTCATTCTTCTGGGTGACGGCCAGATTGACCTCAGCGAAGACCTCGTTTCCATCGGCACGGCCACCATCTTCGGCTCCGTGATTTGCGTGGGAGGGAATTTGAATGTTGACACCAAGGGAACCTTTGACCTCAAGTACAGCACGCAGGCCCTGGCCAACCTGGCCAGGCTCCAGGTCCCGCCGCGTCTGGAAGTGATTTACTGGAAGGAAGTTAAATGACCGCCGCTCAAATCCTGCGCCCCGGCCGCCCCTCCCTGAAATTATGAACCGCACCCCTGAAGACCGGCTCATCACCAGCCCGCAGAATGAGAAAATCAAGGAGGCGGTCGGACTGCGCCGGCGCGCATACCGCGACGAGCTTGCCCTTTTGATCGTGGAAGGCGAACGCGAGTTGGCGCTGGCCCTGGAAAACAATCGCCGCCCGGTGAGGCTTTTTTACTGCCGCGATTTTTTTGCGGGGCGCGGGGAAGATGCGCTCATCAACCGGTGCCGCGCCGCCGGCGCGGAAATAATCTCGTGCCCGCCGCGGGTCTTCGCCAAAATGGCCTACCGCGACAAACCGGACGGATTGCTGGCGGTGGCGCCCCAGGCGCAAATCGGGCTGGATGATTTGAAACTTTCGCCTTTCCCGCTCCTGGTTGTGGCCCAGGCGATAGAGAAGCCCGGCAATCTCGGCACCATTTTTCGTTCGGCCGACGCCGCCGGAGCCGATGCGGTCATTGTCTGCGACCGCTGCACGGATGTGAATAATCCCAACGCGTTGCGCGCCAGCGTCGGCGCCGTTTTTACCGTGCCGGCGGCGGAAGCCTCATCGCAGAATGCGGTCAGATGGCTGCGCGCTAAAAAAATTCAGATTCTGGCGGCGAGCCCCCATGCCGAGCTTGAGTATACGCAGGCCGATTTTCGCCGCGGCACGGCCGTTGTGGTCGGCGAGGAGCACCGGGGTTTAAGCGCATTATGGATGCAGGCCGCCGAACGGCAGGTGCGCATTCCCATGCGCGGCAGGATTGACTCGCTGAACGTGGCCGCCGCGGCGACCATTCTTCTTTTTGAAGCCGCCCGCCAGAGGAGCGCGGCCGGGATCAGTAAGCGTTGACCGCGACCGGCGCGGCTGAATTCCCAAGTTCTATTTGGCCGCGGCCGGTTGATTGGCAGCCGCGGTTTTAGCGGGCGGTTTGTTTGTGGCGGCCGCCGCCGCTTTTGCCGCCGCCGCTTTGGCGGCTGCCTCGGCCTTTGCTTTGGCCGCCTTCTCGGCTTTTATTCTTTTTGCCTCCAGCTCGGCCAGCATGGGGAGTTCATAACGCCAGCGCGTTCCGGCGGAAAGATATTTCCAGGGGAGCGTCCTGGCGCCTTTCGGGGATTGCACGGTCAGCCCCTCCGGATCAGCCGCAACAACATTTCCCTCAACCGGCATGCCGTTGGCAAGCCTTACGGTGATTTCCGGCATTTCCGTTTCCTCCTGAGCGGAGCCGCTTCCCGCCGGCAGGAGAAAAGCGCAGATAATCACGCCGGCCGACATTGATTTTACGGCCGGCCGCCAAAACCGCTTTTTAACATTCGTAATGTTCACGGGTTTACCATAACGCCTTCCGCAGGGCTTATCAAGCGCCGATTGCATGTTTTTGCGTTTAACGCGCTTTCCTGAAAAGATTACTTCGGCTGAATATTGCCGCCGGGATAATTTTTATTCTTTCCGCAGGCAAAGGTCGCGGGCTTTGAAACGCGGGTGGTGATAGCGGGGTTTACCCGCGGTTGACCGGCCGTATTCTATGGCCTGCACCGGGCACCATTGCAGGCACGCCATGCATTGCTCGCAATGATGCATCCAGACCGGCCGGCGCTCCGCCGCCATCCGGATGTTTTCCACGGGGCAGACCCTCGCGCAGAGCGCGCAGTGCGCGCATTGTCGGCCGGCCGTGAAATTACTATCCGATTCGGCGAAATGATTTATGGCCGGTTTATGGATCGGCGCCAGCAGCCAGCCCAGCGGCGGCCGCGTGTCTTCATAAATCCCGGTCCGGCCCGCGGCGATTTCGGCGGCGATTGCCTTGACGCGTTCCTTTGCTTTTTCAAAGATACGCGCCTGTTTTTTGGCCGGGGGCGGGGCCTTGAGCGCGGGATAATTTCCTGGCATGACGATTGACCATCCGGCCGCCAGTTCGGCGCCCCGCTGATTCAACAGGGTTCGGGCTTCCCGGTGGACCGTTCCCGCCAGACCGCCCATGGTAGCGACCGTGTAAATGTATTTTGCCCGGTTGACCGGCGCGCGCCTGAGGAAACGCCGGACGATGAGGGGCAGGCCGAATGCATAGACCGGGAAAACGACGCCCATGTGTTCAGCGGCTGGGAAATTACGGTTTGCCGGGCCGGCAATTGGAATCAGTTCGGCGCCGCCCTGTTCTTGCGCCAGGTCCATGGCGACGGACAGCGAATTGCCGGTGCCGGAAAACCAGTAAAGCGTTTTTTTCATTTTTGACTTCTCAGGCCGGCGGGAGGGGCGCCGGCCGGCAGCTTGTGATAATCGGCAAAAATCCTGTATCCGTCCGCGCCCATGAAACGCGACAGCAGTTTCCCGTCGGTTTTGGTCATGTCCACCAGGATCAGGCTGTCCACCACGTTGGAAAACCGGCGGTCAACGTTAAAGCTCAATATCCTCGCGTTCAGTTTCAGATAGTGTTTGAGAAGAATCGGCACGCCCTTGCCGTCCTTTTCTATTTCGGAGATGAGCAGGGAAACATCGTCAATATCCTGAACGAGCTTGGCCACCGTTTTCCGTTCCGTTCTTAACGCGCGGTACGGGGCGCGGGCCTTCACGTAGCGGGCAAATTCCGGATGCAGCTTGGTCTGCCGCAGGAATTGCACGATGAGCTTCTTGGAAAAGCTGTGATAATCCTGGCTGATGCTGACCGGGCCGAAAAGAATTTTATATTTGGGGTGCAGGACGACAAAGCGGCCGATCCCGCGCCAGAGCAGGGCCAGACAGCTGTATTCCTTCTGATATTCGGAACGGATGAAGGAACGGCCGATCTCTATGGCGTCTTTGAGCGGATTCATCAGCGGGCGCTTGAACTTGAAAAGAGTTGTGGTGTACAATCCGCGGGCGCCTTGATTGTGGAGAATGACGTCTCCCAGGCCGAGGCGATAGGCGCCGACCAGCTCCGATTTTTCCCGGTTCCATAAAAACAAGTGCAGATAATGCTGGTCAAACCGGTCCAGGTCGGTCGGCCGGCCGGTGCCTTCATGAACTTCACGAAAAGTTATTTCCCGCAGGCGCCCGATTTCACCGAGCATTTGCGGAATCTGCTGGGCGCGCGCCAGATAGACGCCAAATCCGCCGCTTTGCGCCAGCAATTGTTGAGGGGGCAGGACCGCTATTTCATTCCGCAGCAGGGAGGAATCTGCGGCCGGCGCGACCGTTTGTGATTTCTGCGCGGCGAGGCGGCTGAACACGATGGAAGAAAGACTGCGGCGGGGGGTGCGCAGACGGTTTTTAAGGAAAAAAGTGCAGTTGCGCAGGTATTCAGTGATCGCCTCGTTATCGTTGAAATGCCGCAGTCTTTTCCAGGGTATGGTTTTGCCGATATACACGTTCATGACTTTTGAGCTTTTGTTGATCAACTCGTGCGGCAGCAATATGGTCCGCAGGCGCGGATGGAAAAGCCCCGCGAGCTGGAATAAGAGCGAATTCGCGCCCGGAAAAAACACCGGCAGAACATCCGCTTGCGCATGCTTGATAATGGCGCCGACATGCGGGCTCCAGCGCGGGTCCGTGACTTTTGCGCGGCCCCAGGCAAAATGGGCGACCTCGCCCGCCGGGAATGTTACCAGCGCCCCGCCGTTTGCCACCCAGCGGATGGCCGCCTTGATTGCCTTGGCGTTGGCAATTGAGGAACTGCGGTTGCCGAAGGGATCCACCGGAATGATCCATTCGCGCAGTTCTGACAGGCGCTGGAGAAGATAATTGCCAAGGACCCGGACGTCCGGCCGCGCCCGGAAGATGATGTGGCCGAGCACCACCCCCTCCAGCCCGCCGAAAGGATGGTTGGCAACCACCACCAGGGGGCCTTGTTTGGGTATTTTCAGAATGTCCTGCTCGGAAATTGAATAGTGCGCCTGCACGCAGTCCAGACAGTTCTGAAACACGTTGTCCCGTTCCGCCATGGTTGAAAAAAAGGCCAGCCTGTCATAGGCGTCATTCAGCGCCTTGATGGAAAGAGTTTTCTCAAGCGGATGCTCCAGAATCGTCAGGAGCCATTTCTGGACCGGGTGGTGGGCCGACGCCTTCAGGTCAATCAGTTTCATATTAAATACCACGCGACTGGACGACAGGCATTCTATCCGACTGTAAAAATAAAGGCAAATGTATTTTCGGGATATTTCCGTTGACATGCCGCCCGGATGCGATATAGTTGCCGCGGTTCTTTGTGAACAGGAAGTGTGCTTGCGGAAAGAGTACGGAAATCCGTGAAAATCGGATGCGGTCGCGCCTCTGTGACCGGCTACGAAACTTCAAGAAGCCACTGTGAGCCGAAACTGCAAGGCGAACGGGAAGGCGAAGGAGTAGGGGTTGCCCCGGCAAACGGCGGGGTTGAAGCCGGAAGTCAGAAGACGTTTCTTTCCATGCTCGTTGCATGGCAACGAATGAAATCCGTTGCCGGCTCCTTCGCTTGAAAGGAGAATGAGGGTCATTTCGCAGGTAAAGCCTTCAGACTCGGCGGGAGTCAGAAGGCTTTTTTGTTTTATGTCCGTAAATTTTCAAAATAACCGCCGGCCGCGCAAACTGCGCCTCTTTGCGCTAGGCGGGATTGTTTTTGCCGCCGCCATGTGTTCCCATGCCTTTGCCGGCGGCGATATCCCGGAAAGGATCGTATCCCTGGCGCCCGGCTATGATGAAACCATCATTGAACTGGGATTGCAGGATAAAATCGCGGGCGTGACGGATTCTTCCGACTACCTGGCAGAGGTCAGGAAAGCGGCCAGGATCGGCTCATACGTCAAACCAAGCATTGAAAAAATTATCGCGCTCAAACCGGATATTGTCCTCGCCGCCGGTTTCGCCGGCCAGCATCCAGTCGCCAGAAAACTATCCGCCATCGGCATCCGGGTCGTGGTCATGGATGATACGCGGGGCATAGAGGAGATCTTTGCGGTCACCAGGCGGATCGGCGACAGTCTCGGGGCGCAGGAACGGGCCGGCGAACTTCTCCGCAGAATGGAGACCGTCATCAGGGATATCCGCCGCAAAACCGCCGGGCTTCCCCGGCCGCGGGTCTACATTGAGACCGGCCGCGACCCTTTATTCACCTGCGGCAGGGGATCGTTTATCAACGACATGGTGGAAATCACGGGCGGCAAAAACATTGCCGTGGAAATCAACCGTCCTTTCCCGCGGATTTCATCGGAATTCGTCATCAGCCGGGATCCCGAAGTAATCATCCTGCCCCGCATGGGAAGAAATTTCGGCAAGGAAGACCTGTCCCGGAGAAAGGGATGGGACCGCGTTTCCGCCGTCACAACCGGCCGGGTCTACGACGACCTGGATTCCTACGCCATTACCATCCCCTCGCCGCGCCTTATTTTGCACGGTTTGCCGGAGCTGTTGAAACGCATCCACCCGGAGCTCGCGGTAAAAGCGGAGCCGGGAAAAAACAAACCGCGAACGCTGGCGGCGGTCCCGGCCGGTCGGCGTCCCGGCGTGCTGATTTTGTTTGCGCGATAAAATTAGTTTCAGGCTGGCATTTTCCATCCGCCGGCGCGTTCCGCATAAAAAAGTAAGGGAGAGAAAAACAGTGAAAGCAAAAACAAGGGCGCTCATAACAACGGCGTTCGGAATTGCGGCAGCCTTAATCGTTTCACAGAGCAACCGGGCCCAGGAAGCCGGCCTGCAGAAGGAGCCCGCAACCGGCCCGGCCGTTCCGGCGGCAACCCAGGCGGTCGCCGTTGCGGAGGCCGACACCGTGATAGTATCCGCCACCAGGATTCCGCAGGCGGTCCGGGACGTGGGGGTGAGCGCCGCGGTGGTTCCGCGGGAAATGATAACGGAGTTGAACGCGCAGAATATCGGGGAGGTCCTGGAAAAGGTTGCCGATGTGCGGGTGAACGCGTACGGTTCCATGGGGGCGGAGAGCGGCATTACCCTGCGCGGCTCATCCGAGCACCAGGTTTTGCTGATGGTTGACGGCCGCCGGGTTAACGCGGCTTCCGTGGGACGCGCCGACCTTTCCATGTACCCGGTTGATCAGATTGAGCGCATAGAAATCATCCGCGGGCCGGGCTCGGTCCTTTACGGCGCCGGGGCCATGGCCGGCGTGGTCAACATTGTTACGCGTGATCCCCCGCCGCGCCTGCAGACGGATTTAGCGGCTTCATACGGCACAAAAAACACGCGTCTTCTTCAACTGGATAACGGGGCGAGAATCGGCCGGTTCGGCTATTTGCTTACGGCCAGCCAGAACGCGTCCGACGGCTGGCGGGAAAACAGCGCCTGCGACGGCTACCACATTTCCGGGAAACTTGATTATGACATAGCCGCTGAATCGCGGCTGACGCTCAATTCCGGCTTTTCCCGCCAGAACAAGGGCGTGCCCGGTTCAACCAGCTGGCCTTCGCCCAACGCCAGACAATATGACCGGCAATACTGGCTTGATCTCACGCATAAACACGAGTTTGAAACCAATTCTTGTCTTACCAGCAAGATATTCCTGAATCAGAATTGGCAGAACTATAAGAATCCCGATCTTTTCGCCGACAGCATCAGCCGGGACCGGAAAACGGGCCTGGACGTCCAGCAAACCCTGCCCTTCGGCGAGAGGCAGTTGCTCTTGGGAGGAATTTATCTTGAAAACGATCATGTAGACACCACGGAATCCGGCGGAGTGTCGCCGATCGGCGGCGCCCGCGATCTTTTCACCGGCGCCGGCTTCCTGCAGGACGAAATATCGTTCCTTGAAAAATTCGTCGCCACCCCGGGCCTGCGCTGCGACATCCAGTCAAAATGGGGCGCCGAGCTCAGCCCGAAGCTGAGCGGGCTCTACAAAATTACCGGCGCCACCCGGCTGAAGGCTTCCGTCGGCCGCGGGTTCCGGGCGCCCACCGTGAACGAGCTTTACTGGCGGGACGATTATTCCGAGGGGAACCCCGCTTTAAAGCCGGAAGAGGCCTTCAGTTATGACGCCGGCATTCAGCAGTCGCTGGGAGAAAAAAGCACGGTCGGGATTTACCTGTTCCAGAGCCATATGAAAAACCTGATCGCGTGGTTTGATGACGGCCGGGGAATTTACCGGGCGGAGAACGTCAACGACGCTCTTTTGCGGGGGTTGGAAACGGAATTGAACATCCAGCTCACCGATGAAATTTCAGGCGCGTTGAATTATACCCTGCTGGGCGCGCGGGACGCGAGCGGCGAGTACGACGGCAACACTCTTGCTTACCGGCCGAAGAACAAAGCCGGAGGCCGGCTGGGTTACCAGAGCAAATGGGGCTTGAAATTGAACGTGAACGCCGAATATACTGACTCCGTCTACGCGGACCGGGCCAACGTGGAGGAATTGGGCGGTTTTTTAACCGGCGGCGCTTACGCGTCGCAGGTCATTTGCACGGGTGTGGAGATTTACGTCCGCGGCGACAATATTCTGAACAAGCAATATCAGCTGGTCAACGGCTATCCCATGCCCGGCGCCAGCGTGATGGGCGGGATGAAGGCGACATTTTAACCCCCGTTTTTGAAACAAAAATCGCCATTTCAAAGCAACAAAATGAACAGACGCCTCCATTGGACCGCGGCGATATTGATTCTGGCCGTTCTGTCGGCCGGCACGGCCGTTATTTCCTTATGCCTCGGCCCGGCCGAGATCCCTCTCGCCGGGATTATTGCGGCGTTGACGGGAGGGGGCGACCCGGCGGCGCGCACCATTTTATACGAAGTGCGGCTGCCCCGCATTTTGCTCGGCATTGCGGTGGGCGGAGCTTTGAGCCTGGCCGGGGTGATTCTGCAGGGCATGTTTCGCAATCCCCTCGTGGAGCCTTACACCATGGGCATCTCGGGCGGGGCGGCGTTGGGGGTATGTTTAACCATTGTTCTGAGACTGCATAGCGGTTGCGGCGTCTGGTCCCTGCCCCTGGCCGGGTCAATCGGCGCGGTTGCCGCAATTATCGCGGTATATTTTTTGAGCGCGCGGGGGAACGTTCTGAACATCCGGAATCTCCTGCTGATGGGGATCATGATCAGTTTTATCTGTTCTTCGCTGATCACGCTTCTTATGGCCATCTCCAAGACCGAAGACCTGCACAGCATTATTTTCTGGGTCATGGGGTCCCTGGAACAGCCCGACACGCTGCTCGTGAAAATCGTGTTGGCGATGTCCGCCGTCCTGCTCGGGGTTACTTATTTTTTCTGTCTGGAACTTAACGCCTTGGGCCTCGGTGAGGAAGAGGCTTTGCATCTGGGGGTAAGCGTGGAAAACACGAAACGCATGCTTTTTTTCCTAGCCTCCGTCCTGACCGGGTTGAGCGTGGCGGCGGCGGGTATCATCGGATTCGTGGGGCTGGTGGTGCCGCACTTCATGCGGCTCTTCCTCGGCAATGATCACCGGATTTTACTTGCTGCCTCCTGGCTCTGCGGCGGCGCGTTCCTAATCTTCTGCGACGCGCTCGCGCGGACGGTGATCAGTCCGGCGGAATTGCCGGTGGGGGTTATCACCGGCTTGCTGGGAGGCGGCATATTTGTTTATGTTTTGTGCCGGAGACGGCCGGGAGAAAAGCCATGCTCCATGTAAAACAATTGACGTGCGGTTATTCCCGCCTGTCCTGCGCGGCATTGGCCAAGAAGGCGCCGCTCCCGGCCGGGGATTCCGGTTTTGTCATCCGCGACATAAACCTGCACGTGGCGGCCGGCGAGATCACCGGGATAATCGGCCCGAACGGCTCGGGCAAAACCACCCTGCTCAGGGCGATTACAAGAATGTTAAAGCCCGCCGGCGGCAGCATACTCCTTGAGGGAAAAGACATCTGGCGGATGAAAAACAAGGATCTGGCCCGCAAGGTAGCCGTTGTCTCCCAGAATGCCGAAGCCGGGTTTATGACGGTGGAGGAGTTTGTGCTCCTGGGAAGAATTCCGTATTACGGCGGTTTCCGTTTCCTGGAAACAAAAAACGATCTGCAAATCGCCCGCGATGCCATGACCCAGACCGATGCGTTCAAGTTAAAGGATAAATACATGGGGCAGATCAGCGGGGGCGAACGCCAGCTTGCCCTGATCGCGCGCGCGCTGGCCCAGGAGCCGACACTCCTTCTGCTGGACGAGCCGACCACCTATCTGGACATCACCCACCAGGTGGGCATCCTTGATCTTGTCCGCCGGCTGAATAAAAACTTCGGACTCACCGTGATTATGGTGCTGCACGACCTCAACCTGGCCGGCGAATACTGCCATCGCCTCGCCCTTCTCAAGGCGGGTCAAATGCATAAATACGGCCCGCCCGAGAAGGTGCTGGATTACCGGATTATTGAGGAGGTCTATAAAACCGTGGTGGTTGTTGAAAAAAATCCCATTTCCCGCAAACCTTATGTCCTGGCAATTTCAGAGGCGGCGCGGGAATTATCCGCCGGCCCGGCATCCAAAGCCTTGGTGCAGGGAAAAAACATCCGTTTTGTCTGTTCCTGGAGCGGCGGCAAGGATTCCTGCCTGGCCCTTCACCGCGCCGCGTCCGCGGGCGCCAAGCCGGCCTGTCTGCTGACCATCATCAGCGAGGATGGAATACGGTCAAAATCGCACGGCTTGAGAAAGGAAATCCTGGAAGCGCAGGCTTCCGCCCTGGCGCTCCCATTGCTTGTGCGCTCCGCCGCCTGGGAGGAATATGAAACCGTATTCATTGACGCCCTGCGTGAACTCCGCGGAAAAAATGTCAGGACGGGCGTGTTCGGCGATATTGATTTTCCCCCGCACCTTGCCTGGGAGAAAAAAGTATGCGCGCAGGCCGGAATGACGCCATGCCTGCCGCTGTGGGGATGCGAACGTCGGGAAATTCTTCTGGAATTCCTGGCGCTTGGTTACAAAGCCGTGCTTGTTGCCGTGAACGAAAGGAAACTGGACCGGAAATTCCTCGGCCGGATTATTGACCGCGGAATTATCAATGAATTCCTGAAGATTGGCATTGATCCGTGCGGTGAGAACGGCGAGTATCACACTCTTGTCGTTGACGGCCCGCTTTTTTCCCGGCCGCTGTTGATTGAGCCCGGCCCCATTACGGAACAGGCCGGATACTGCCTGCTGGATGTGCGTTTGTCAGCAAATGGAATGAGAGCGGATTCAGCGAAACAACCGTGCCTGTCCCCGGCGGTGGTTCAACCAAGATGAAATTGGCGTCCAAGGAAACCTCCCTTGCCGCCGGCGATAAAGCCATCAAAGACAACCGCCGGCGTATCCGAAAACTCCAAGCCGAACTCGGCGCCATTGCAATGAATAACGATGAAAACGATATTCAGTTGAAAGCCGAACGCATCCAGGATGTCCAAGCGTTGCAAACCGATACAAATGCGTTGCGCGCGGAGCGCCGGAATATTGAACGCAAGGTGAAAATCAAATACGCGGGGTTAACCACGTTAATTGCATTCCGGAGACGTTTCTCCATTATGGCGTGAGCGTCAACACGGGCGGCGGCCATGAACGGACGCATAATTTCTTTTTGTTTTTCTTCCGCTTCTTCGCGGCTGGTTGTTTCAAGGCTCTGCCGGATCAGCCGGCCTTCAACCATATATTTCAGCCACCATGTTTTTCCGCGCTGATAAAGATTGCCGGTGCGTCTTTTTTTTGTCATATTCCCCTTGCTTTTCGTTTTGTGCGGTTCAATTTGCTTCTGATGGTATTATTGGTCAATAAAATCAATTTTTTCAATACCAGAAGCCTGGGTGGCGGAATGGCAGACGCATCGGACTTAAAATCCGCTTTTTGACTGTCCGAGACTTACTCGCGGGGTCACAAAAACAGCCCGCCTTTACTGCTCAAAACAAGCATTTCGCCCTTTATTATCAGCGGTTTTGCAAGATCGACCTTTTCGGTGTTTTTTGCTTCCGTGTGTTTTCTTGAGCTTGCCTGATTTTGCTCAAATAGGGTTTTCATTAGGCACAATTGGGCACAGTCCAAAATGTCCGATGGTGTCCGATGATTAAGAAAATTTGTGCCTAATTGATCGTTTGCCGGAATCGGACTCTTTTTCCTATGGTCAAATAAATTGTGCCCAATGTGCCTAATTCCCGGAATCAGTTGAATTATATTTTAACCTTGTGGTGGGTATGGCATGATTCATTTTTGCTCTGTTAGCGTGGCAGGACAAAAAGATAAAAATATATTGACACTATGCCGACCAGTTGGTATAGTGCCAGTTGTAAAAAAAGGAGAAAAGGCATGAGTTCGAGACCATCGTCGCGTGAGCGGATACTGGATGCCGCCGAAGATGTCGTGCTAAAGGAAGGCGCGACGCATATGACGCTGGACGCCGTTGCCTCAAAGGCGGGCGTCAGCAAGGGAGGATTGATATATCATTTTCCAAGCCAGCGCGATCTTCTTCAAGCTATGGTGAAAAGGTTCGCCGGCAACATGAAAGCGTGCAAGGCAAAGTTCCGCGCCACACTGCCGGCGAGCCCGGTCAGGGAGATTAAGGCATCAATCCTAGCGTGGTTCACCCTCGGGGACGAGTATCGGCGCGCCGCCACGGCTTTGCTGGCGGCTGTAATCCGCGATCCGAAACTGCTCGATGACGTTCGAAAGGAGCGTTTAAAAAACATGACCGGAATTCTCAATGCGTCGCCAAGTCCCGATCGAGTGACGATCCTGTTGCTCGCTATGGAGGGTATATGGATGTCGGAGTTGCTGGGTATTTCCAATTTCACCAAAAGCGCACGCAGCCAGATAAAACGGACGCTTCTCCAGCTCGCAGATGAGTGGTTCCGGCCGCCTGCGACGCCTAGGCCGCAGAAATGTCCGCGTCGTCAAAAAAATCTGAGCGATAGCGTTTCAAAATGAATTTCGCAAAAAGGGTGTCGCCCCATCAGCCATAATTTCCCGTGCGGGCGATGGTGGGGATGGATTCAGGCTCCGCCTTAAATAATGAATACAGATAAGAAGAATGGCAAAAAAACAGTTTTGATACTATACCGTCCAGTCGGTATAGTGCTGTAGGGATGGGCAAACAGGAGGATGGCATGAAAAATATTTGCCGGCTTATTTTCATTACGTTCGTTTTTGCCGTCACAAATACGTTTGCCGATCAACCCGTTCCGGATGAAGACGTAGGAAAAACCTTAGAATTGAGCATAAGCTCAACTCCGCCTGAGCATGAATCGAAAATCCCCGAGGCGTTTACCATCGATACCGGTACATCATTGGAAATTGAAGCCGCCACCCTGCCGGCGCCCCGTCCATCTCACCTAATCCGCGGCGTTCTGACGGTCAGCGCCAGCACCGATTTGCAGAACAGCCTTGAGGATGACGCCGGACACGCACGCGCAACAAGAGAAGCAATCCTTGCCGGAATTGACGTGCCGGTTTCGAAAAAAACATCGATCAGCGGTTCAATTGAACGGGAATGGAGCCAATATGATTTTGACTTGAATCCTCCCGAACTTGCGGGGATCGGCTTTATGCATCTTTCCATAACCCGTTTCGGATTGATCGGACGGTAATGTCCCGTTCGTTGTTAAAATTAAGTGACGGTTTCCAGTCTGATCCGATACAATCGGATTGGGCAAAAACAAAGAAAGGAAACCGTCATGGGCACAGATATTATCAAATCGGTCTTGGAAGGGCAAGCGGGACTAGATGAATGCAAAGAGGCGATGCACACGGCATTGCGCGGGGTTATGATAAAGGCATTAATAGATCAAATGCGAGAGGAAGTGACGGCGCTTTGCGGGCCGTATTACAAGCCTGAGCCAGGGGCGGCGCATCGGCGTGCGGGCAGCGTGGTGGGGCAATATTGGCTGAACGGAGCGGAGGAACGATTTGCGCGGCCGCGGGTTCGGCTAAAGCGGGGCCAGGAAGTAAAGCTCAAGAGCTATGCGGCGGCGCGGAAAGCCGATGCGGTGCAAGCGGCCATCTTGCGGGCGGTGGCCAGCGGGGTGAGCAGTCGGGACATGCAACAGTTACATCCGCAGGGAGGCCGCGGATTCAGCGCCAGCGAAGTCAGCCGGCACTGGGTGTCCGGCAGCTTGCGATATCTGGCAATGCTCAGGGATCGCGATCTACAGGCGGAACCAGTGGCCATTTTGATGCTGGACGGGATAGTTCTGAGCGAGGCAGTGGTGGTGATCATTGCGTTGGGTGTTCTGGGAGACGGGCACAAAAAGATGCTGGATTTCGAGGTGGGCAGCACAGAGAGTTATGAAATCAGCCGGGCATTATTGGAGCGGCTGGATCGGCGCGGGGTTCGATTTGGCGGACGGCCGTTATATCTCCTGGATGGATCGTCGGCTTTGAAACGGGCCGTCAAGGAACGGCACCCGGATGCGGTGATACAACGCTGTCTGGTGCATAAAGAACGAAACCTGCGCGGTTGCTTGTCCCGCAGGGATTATCCGGAATTGAATCGGTTGATGAACCGGCTTCGGCAGGCTCAGGGTTCACAAGCTGCGCGGGAAGCGTTGAACGATTTGAAGCGTTTCGTGGCGGGCAAGAATCGGAAGGCTTTGGAAAGCGTGGAAGAGGCGGGAGAAGAACTTATCGCGTTGCATTTGCTGGAGGCGCCCAGCACGCTTCAAATCAGCCTGCTGAGCACAAATGCCATCGAGAACCCGATTCGCAACTTTCGAGCCAAGACCCGGCGGGTGACGCGGTGGCGTCCGCAAAGCGATATGACCGAACGCTGGACGGCGTATGCCATGCTGACGGTGGAACAGGGATTTCAGCGTATCTCAGGGTATCGGGATTTCCCGATCCTCCTGCGTTCCTTGGGTTGGAAAGAGGAAAATATCACCAAGGCGGCCGGCTCTGGCGTTCAGAGCGGAATTGAGCCGAAGATACAACCCAATAGGGCCGTTATATAACGTTCGGACAAGAAGGAAACACACAGAAAAATCAAGACTGGAAACTACCCTATTTTAACAATTGACGGCACATCCCCGATCGGACGCCACAAGATCAACAAGGACTGGACGGCGATTGCCGTAGGCGACCTTTCTTTTTCAACTGAGGACCATGCCGCATGGAGCGACGGCATGACCGGCGGCGGGCTCGTGGCCGTACGGCAACAGGTGAACAAATCTTTTGCATGGCAGGTGGGGGTTGTCGCTCACACACGCCTTGAAGACTCCACACTCGTGCTTCCGATCCCCGGCATTGACTGGAAAATCAACGACCGTCTTTCACTGCAGACGGCGCAGGGAGTGACTTTATCCTACAACCCGTATCAAAAATCGCGCTGGTTGTTTGACCTCGGGGCTAATTTTGAAAATCGTGTTTTCCGGATGGATGACCGTTCGGCCTTGCCCGGCGGAATTTTTATTGATCGGCGCATCCCTTTGCTTTTGGCGGCCACCTTTAAGCCATACCCCGGGCTTTTCGTCAAAATATCGGCCACAGTTCCCGTCTACCGGCAATATAAATTCTGCGCCGATGACGGCACGACCGTGGATTCGTTCGGCTCCGATCTGACACCGTCGTTTAATCTTTCGGTAGGTGCTGTTTTCTAGCGGCTTTGGTTATTAGAAGAAATAATTAGATAAATAGGAGGATAACATGGAAAAGAACAATAATCATGGCAGGTTTTTCACGGTTGAACAGACATTCGACGTAATGTGCCTGCATTTTACGACACAGTCTGAATATTTCCCTGGGATGCTTACTGACATAGTGAACGAACTAATGTCGTTCCTGTCTGATCAGGAAAAGCGTCCCTCAAAGGCGTTGGTTCTCTATCCACCCCCGGGAATACTGTCTCCGGACAGGTTTGAAAAAATTATGGCTGCACCCGGTATTGTTTGCTCTAACGAGCCGATCCATCGGCAGGACCCGATGACGCAACGCGCCATGGAGCAAGACTTTATACGCGAGATAAATGCCTCGCACCGATTGATCAAGGGCATTCGCCGCATTGACGATTTTGTGGTCGCAGCCCTATCGGGAAAGACCGTTCTTTCGCTGTTTGGTCCGGCCCTGGCCTGCGACCTTCGTGTAGTTTCCAAAGACTTCGTGCTTATCAACCGAATGCCCTATTCCAGGCTTACGCCATGGGGCGCACTACCGTGGTTTCTGTCGCGCATCCTCGGACGCGCTAAAGCTTGGGCACTGCTTGCAGAGGAAAAAGATATCAACGCAGATCAGGCCTTTGATCTGGGACTCGTAGACAGAATCGTTCCCACGGAGCAACTCAAAGGAACAAGCGTCACCCTCGCGCAAATAGGCGCCGCGCGCCCATGGACCATTCGTGTTGCCCTGAAGCAGGCCATGAGCCATGTTGATGCCTCACTTGAACAGTATCTGGAGATAGAAAAGTCGCTTTTTCTTTCGTCTTTTGAGCAACGCTCTACAAGGTTCTCGGAGGGAGGTGATCCTATGCATTAAATGCTCATGGGCAATGAAATGAAAAAACATTATTCATTTCATGCGCTGGTCACGCGTTGAAGCGATGATTCCGAAATAAAGAAGATAAACAATACGAAAGGAAAAAGTCAATGAAACAAAGTCTAAAACGCAAGCAAGTGACATTCACATTTAAACATGACCCCGGCAAAGAAGTGTTCATTGCCGGCTCGTTCAACAACTGGGATCCCAAACGTACCAAACTTAGGGAGAAGGATCAGCCCGGGATATATAGCATCTCCCTGATGATTGCCAAGGGGTGCCACGAATACAAATTCGTTGTGGACGATGTCTGGCATGCTGATCCGGCGAACCAGGAGTTTGTCGCCAATGAGTTCGGATCGTTGAACAGCGTCGTAGTCGTTTGACGCGTTGTGGCTGGTGATAGTTGTAGTGAGTGTGTCATTGCTTAGAGCACTCAGGCTTATGCGTTTTTCAGTAGCCGAGCGTGCGTATGCCGGTGCTTCTGAACCGCCGCTATATAGGCACCGGCCTTTAAACGACATGTTGAACGCGCTCATATTGAGACCGAAGTTTTTTTGGGGAATATTCCTTTTTCTGGTCATGGTTTTATACCCTTTAAAGGAAGCAAGCGGTGAAGACAAAGCCAGATATTTTGAAATCGGCATTGGGGCAGGTACAGACATGATGCATGGTCTCGGCACCAAACAGGCCATCATAGCACCGGCCATCAACTTGAAAATAAAGGATGTAAAATCATTATGGTTCCGTCTTGAAGGAGATCTGGAGCTAATAAATGATGACCGAAGGTTAACTTTTGTGGCGGGCGCAATCCCTATGTTAAGGCTGTATTTCTTCGCTGATCAAAATAAGCCCGGATTTTTTATAGAAGGCGGAGCGGGCATCAACTTGATAAGCCGCAATACGATCGGCAACAGGGAACTTGGCGGAGTTTTTATTTTTAGTGATATGGCCGGTGTTGGATATAAGTTTATCGCGGGAAAAACCCCGCTATTTCTTACATACAGATACCGGCATCTCTCAAACTTGTGCTTATATTCACATAATAACGGACTTGATTCCCATTATTTAATGCTATCTATAGGCTTTTAACTTCTCCCCGGGAAGGCAAAAAAACAAATTTATATTAATATTAAATGTCCGCGTCGTCAAAGAAAGATGAGCAATAACGTTTCAAAATGAATTTCGCAAAAATGGCGTCGTCCCATCGGCCATAATTTCCGGCGCGGACAATGGTAGGGACAGAATCAGGCTCCGCCTTAAACAATGAATGCAAATAAGAAGAATGGTGAAAAATGGTGTTGACACTATACCGTCCAGTCGGTATAGTGAAGCGCCTTGCGGCAACGCAATCCTCATGATAGGCGTGTATGCCGGAACTGGAAAGGAACTGGAAATAGTGATTAAAAGATCGAAATTATCCGCTCGGGCAAGAACATTGGTTGTTGTTTTTCTGGCCGTCACGAATCGCGTCTGGGCGCAAGAAGCTTATATTCTCGGCGGAGTCATTAAGAATACAAGAACTCATGCAAATTCATCCGCATTACAGCTTGAATGTTTGGAGAGATTGGGAGACACGTTCGCATTAAGCATTGCCTACTTGAACGAAGGCCATTTCTCGGACCACCACCGGGATGGTGTTGCCAGTCAATGCTGGGTCAGCCGCGACGTGCTTGACCAGCAACTCTCCATTTCGGCGGGAATTGGCCCTTATTTCTATTGTGATACAACTTCTGATTCAACCGCCGACTACATAAACGATCACGGAGTTGGAGTTATGACCAGCCTTGCGGCAAACTGTTCCCTGGGAAACCGCGTGTTTTTACAGTTACGTGGCAACTGGGTTGCGGCCAGCGAGATAAATACCGTATCCCTTTTGGTGGGGATTGGTTATCGGTTCGGCACTCCATATAAAACAGAACCTTTTCCCAAATTGTCGTTGCAGGAAGAAACGACACCCCGCAACGAAATCACTGTGCTCGCTGGAAGGACGATCGTGAACAGCTTCGGTTCCGAACGCTCGGTTCCCCTGAATATTGAATACCGGAGAAAACTATGGCGACACATAGAGTGGACGATCGCAGGACTTTATGAAGGTTATAACGCCAAGATCAACCGGTATGGTCCGGTTTCACAGTTTTGGGTGGCCAAAGCATTTTTTAACGATCGATTTGCATTGGGTACGGGCGCAGGATGCTATTACGCTTTCGACAGAAAACAAGACGCTCCCTATGATGGAACTTTTTTTGCCGGAATCATCTCGGTAACAGCCCGTTACCAATTCCAACCACACTGGAATGTTCGCATCACTTTGAATCGTGTTTTGTCGGATCACAACCGCGACAGCGATGTGTTGCTTGGCGGCATCGGTTACCTTTTTTGAAAAAATTTATAAACACAAGGATTTAAAGCAACAAGGAGTTTGACAAAAAAGAGAATGAATTTGTGTATCTGACGGATAATACTATGAAAAGTATTTTGTTTATGGAAAAACTCTTTCTGGGGCACAAGATAAAACTTCTATGTGGCGTTGAACTGTTCAATCTGTCTTTGATCAAGGACATGGCGGTAATGGGATACTCCGTTACCGTTCCGGCTAGCATTGCATGGGGTCGTGTCATCAAAAGTCATGTCGGAACTCTGCCGGTGGAGATTATTGATTTGCCATGGAATTCCAGTGATATGCTTGGAGGACTGCTGGCCTTGAAGAAGATCAAAGCGCGGTGCTTCGACCTTCTTCTGCTTGGCAATGTCGGGGACAGCCTGATTCCGGTCATTACCTCATTGCGCTGGATGCGTGCCGCCGGACGTATTGCATTGATTGCTCATCGCGAGCCGAAAGCGCGGTTTATCCGTTCCCTGAGTCGCATGCCTGTTGCCGTGCTAGCGGTAAACAAGCAAATAGCGTCCCGCTTTGAGCAGGGAAAATTTACTTCAATGATGACCCGTTATGGAATCGCGCAATCCGAATTGTTCCATCCCGCTTATTCGGTTTTGGGCACGCGGAAAGATCGTGTTGATTTTTGCGTTGTCGGCCATTTGGAGCGGAAATGGAAAGGGGCCGACACGGCGGCATCGGCCTTTCTTCAGCTTCCATATGGAATCAAGCAAAGATGCCGCCTGCATCTTGCCGGATTTGTCAATCCTCCGGTCTTCTTTGATCCCGATATCATCACATATGCATGGCTTCCGCACGAACAGATGGGGAATTTTTTAAGGCAAATGGATGTCATGATTGTGCCATCGCGAGACGAGATCGTTATGAGAGAGACATTCTCACAGGCCGCTGTTCAGGGCATGCTTACCGGACTGCCGTTGATTGTCAGCAATCTGTCGGTTCTCACGGAAAAAATCGACACGGGCGGAGGCTTGATATTTGACGATGTTGACGGTCTCACAAAAGCCATGTGTCGGCTTGCGGATGATCCGCAGCTTAGACGGAAAATGGGAGAACAAGGCCTGCAAACGGCCCTGAAACGATATGTCTGGAACACCAAAATATTTATTGGCGAGATATGGGGTCGATGATTTATCCGGTATTTTAGCACTTTGTAAAAACGGTTGCCTAATGTATTCGTTTTTTTATTTCGCGGCGTCATGAACAGTATTTTGTTTGTTGACCAGGTGTTTCTTGGATGCAAGGCAAAACCGCTCCGTGGCGTTGAAATATGTAATCTATGCCTGATGAGAAGTTCCAGAAAGAATCGTGGCGGGGGAATCATTTCCCTTCTTCACCAGAGCATTGGGGACACCCTCCGGTCAGAATAAGACGCAAGACACTTCAAGCTCTGGCTCTTAAGATAATTCCTGTTTATATTTCAGCCTTCATTTCCCCCGGTATGGATTATTTTCCTATGGATTTAATCCATACAATCATACTTCTCCTTCCCTGCCATTGATCCACTGCAGCATTTTTCAAAAGAGAAAAACTCTTTTTTTAACTGCTAATCCTTAAACGAGCAGCGTGCGTCCCGGTATTAGATAGATATGGTTGCGCCGCACGGCCTGTGCCGTATGAAAAAGTGACTTGCTTTGTGTGTGATCAGAAGGGGCGGCATAAAGTGATTAACTCGGAAAGAGATAAGATTTTTGACCGGGCTGTTCCGTTGGATGAAAACAAGCAGTATTGCAATCCCGCTCCTGCCGTATCCTAAAAAACGAAGGATGAAGCTTTCGCGCTTATGGAGACGCTCCTTCATTTGGCGGCGAACGGCGATCTGGATGCCATGGATCTGAAAATCATTGAGGCGTTGAATTGTTCACCGATGCCGTCAATGCGGGAAGTCGCAAAACAGTTGAACATATCAGAGGGAACGGTTCGGTATAAAATTACGCACATTAAGGCCTTAATTCCCAAGAGGTTATATCCAAAAACAAGGAAATAATTACGCATTTTAGCGTTATAGGTAGGAGGGATAATTCGTGATGGAGGATAAAAAACTATGAAAACGGGAAACAGTTATGAAGTGGCAAAGCTGGCAATCAGCGGATTATCGGCCAGGGATCGGCAAGCCTTATTGCGTGAATTGACCGCCCAGCCGGCGGATTTACAGCCGGATAGAATTCTCAGGCGCGCCCAGGTTGCAAAACAATTTAATGTTTCACTCGGGGCAGTTGACCTTTGGGGGAAACAAGGAATTTTGAAGCGGATAAAGTTGCCGGGGCGCACCAGGGCTGCGGGTTTTCGGGAAAGTGACGTCGCCGCGCTTGTGGCGGGGGGCGCGAAATGAACGGATTTTTATTACTGGTTATTGTTCTGAGTGTGTTGTTTTGGTTTTTTCTGACAGATAATTTTCATAATGGAGGTAAAAAAACATGAATGAAATAAACAGGATAATTAAACGTCGCACATGCAAGCTTGCCGGATTTCCTATTAACCGCAAATTGGTTGTTATGCTTGAGCCGGGCGATGTCTTGGCGATTCGGGAAGCTGGCCGCCGAAAAGTTTATCGCGGATCCATTGAGAAGATTTATTGGCTGTTGGTTAAGTTGCAAGTTGAATTGGAGCGTCGGGAAAAACAAAAGGTTAAGGAGAAATGTGACTGAGATTGTCTGGTTGAAAAGGCAAGGGGTCAATATTCAGATTTTGAAAATTGACGAATCATTGTCCGGGTTTGTTTTCGTGAATGGCAAAGTGTCTGAATTCATAAAATTTAATTGGGAATAATTGAAATATGAAAGATTGCTCAAGTTGTAAAAATAGTCCGTTAAATAATTCAAAATTAGCCGGGAAAGCTTTTGAAAAAACGCCTTGCTATTTATGCGTGTTGGAAGATCAGAAGAAAAATGAAGAAGACGGAAATTTTATTGAGTCATGTGGAGCTGTTGAATTTGATGAAGCTTTGCATGGTCATATTTCATCGGTTGTTGATGGTTCTATTGGTTGTTTTCGGATGCGTTCTTCCCGGAAGCGTCGGTTATTGAAAATGAAAGTGGCGATATTTGATCTTATTGTGGCTCGGGAAATTGATTCCGTGGATTGCCAGATTCTTGAATTGTTGATGGCATATCCTACTCCGTCAGGTCGTGAAATAGCTCGGAGAATGAAGATGTTAGATGAAACGGTGCGGCTAAAAATGGGCAGGTTAAGACGTTTATTATTAGAGAGATGTAAAGAAAAAACGGCTTAATTATGGGCATTTTGATCCTATTAGTAGAGGGACATGATGTCCGCAAGCTATAGACGGTTAGTCTGAAAATAAAAATGCGTGGTTCATTTCCTCTAGTTTCCCGGTGATAAACATGAAAGATGAATTATTGGTTCAAGTATTAAAAAACATAAAAAAGGAAGGGTATTACTGTCTTGTTACTGAGCTTGACGAGCTGGATCAGATTATTATGAAAACTCCGGTTTTTGAGCATTTTGAGACGGCGGTTTGTGATTGCTTGTATCGGATAAAAATCATGTTCGGTGATAAAAATATAACAATAAGAACGGGGGACAAGAAAAATGAAAGTTAAGGCATTGATTATAGCGGAAGAAATTCATTCGTTCAAAACACGCAAAGGCGAAGAAATCAGGCAGGTCTTATTGACCGCATTGGATAAATCGGAATTAACGGAACATCGTTTCAAGAACACGTTTGACGTGGCACTGGATACGCCTGTTGAAGAGTACAAAAATTCCGTTATTGATAAACTCGTTGAATTAGCTCTGACAGATTTGAGCCAGATATTCGGCGGACGCGCGCGTTTTCGCGGCAGATTGATTGATAAAGCAGTCAAAGTGTAATGATTGAAGCCGGGTCGGTGATTTGGGGAACTGGCCTTACCAGGATATGGGGATTGGCCGATCCGGCTTTCTTCTGAAAGTTAATTTCACAAAATTATCATGTTGAAATCATGATTTTAGAAAATCCAGAGACATTCTTTTTGAGTTCTATTATGTGGCAATTATTCGGCGGCCTGACCTTTCGGCAAGCTAAATTGTCTGAACGTGCCCGGTTGTCAATGTGGTTTGCTTTTTTCAGGCAAATAGCGGCTCATAACAAGGTTCATAGGAAAGATTTACTCTGGTGCTTACGCTTAGAGCGCGGCGATTCGTTCGGGCGTTTGCATTTTCATTTTTTAATCGCCGGCCTGCCGGAACAGGGTGTCACTATGGGAAATAGATTTGCGATGCGCGCGCTGTGGAAACGTATCGGCGGCGGTATTTCCCGGATTGATCTGTATGACAATCGGTTGCATGGGTTGCCATATATTGCGGGGCTGTTGGGTTGCTCTGCCTCTGATATAGGCTCTGGATCTATGGCGTATGAGTCGGCCAAGTTCGGGGCGGCCAGGTCGGTTCTGATGCTGTCCAAGTCGGTTGAGAAAGTAATTCTGATGAATCATTATCGGGATTCTTTGATGCTGGCAAAGTTACAGACAGACGGAAACGTGCAACACGTCGTCGGGTAATCACCCGAACGTGACATACAAAGGTTCCGGGCGGCCTGCCGCCGCGCAAGCGGCGGCGGGCTGACCGGATGGCTTGAATATAGGTCTATCAAAATTCAGTCCTGCGGGGTTGGGGTTTAAGGCTGGACGGGGGGGGGGCTTCGTAATTCAAAGCGGTTTTAGGTGGTTTAAGCCTTCGCGCTTTTGGGTGGCCGGAATCACTGCCTGGGGATGGAAGGGAAGATTTGGGGAATGGAAATCAATGTATTGACTGAACTGCTTTTCGGTTTCGGGATCGGGCTAAGCCTTGCCTTTCTCGCAACCGGCTTCCGGTATGTTTTGAAATCGTTTTCAACGGTCGGGGACTCCGGCTGATGGGCTTATGACAAAAAGTGAAGCGTATAGACTGGCGAAATCATTCTGGGCTTTGGGTTTGGGCGCTTTGATTGTTGAAAGGCGTTTAGATATCCGGCGTCGGCCTTACCGTCATGATTGGCTGGTTTATGCCTACGGTGAACAATCGCCGTCCGGTTTATCTACCGCTTTACAGTGGGCGAACAGGCTTTGGAAAGAAAATTATATCAATGCAAAGACATGAAGCGAACATTTTGAAGGATTACGCCTGGTCTAACGGCGCGGAAGCGTGTCTTTTCTGTGTTCATGATGACGTAATTAAAACCGTGGAAGATATGGAAACTATGATTCTTCCGGATGGCACAAGCACTTTTGCCGGTCGCTGGTTTGTCTGTGTTGACGGTCGCCGGAGTCCTGAAAATTACCGGGAAGCGGAAATATGGTTAGACCGTCTTTTGTGCGCTGTGTGATTTTCAATATGGGAAAAAATCAAAAATTGAGAGGAGGTGTTTCTAAGATGTTCAAGATAATCAGAAAGTATATCAAGATCGGTTTGCCGGTCGCTCTTGCGGTCGGTTTGCCGGTACTGGGTTTTGCAGAGGACACGCCTCCGCTTGACCTGACCGCGGCTGGCGTGACGCTGGCCGGATATATCGCCGTGGCCGCTGGTGCGGCTTTGGCCATATTCCTTGGTCTGTATGGTATCCGGATAATTGTCCGCGCTTTCAAAGGCGTGAAATAATCCGTCCGGGTCGTGGGACAGCCCTGCATAGGTGGGGCTGTCCTTGTCCGGTTCAAAAGTTGGGTCTGGTTACGGAGCAATGATTACGAAAGTTTTATGAAGTAATGATTGCGCGAGTATGAGCAAAAGCCAAGAACAGTTTTATTTTGTAAATCTGTTCGTGGGCGTTGCGAATCTTGGGCGGTCTTTTCCGGTGCTGATTAAAAGTTGGTTTCAGGGGGCGAAGCAATGATTACGGAATTTATGACGTAATGATTGCGTGAGTATGAGCAAAAGCTGCAAACAGTTTCACTCGGTGAATCTGTTTGAAAAGCGTTGTGAATGGAAGGCAGTTTCCGATGACGAATAATATTATAGAAGTTTCCGGCGCGGCGATCTATGCGGGATTGTATGAGCTTTTCATTCAATTTCTTCTGCCGGTCGTCGTTATATGGGGAGGGTGTTATGGGGTTAAGGTTATTATTCGCGCTTTTAAGCGTGTTTCTGGCGGCTGATGTTTTTGGTTCGTCCTTGATGGTTTTTGACGAGCAGGTTTATTCCGCTGTTACCAATCTTTCTTCCCAGGTTTCAGATCTTTCGGTTCAGGTTGCAGGTCTGACAAACCTGGTCTTTCAGGGGTCGTCTCTGGCTTTGAATCAAGCCTTAATGTTTTTGTTGAAAGTTAATTTATGGATTTGGGGGACAATATGCGCGCTTATCTGTGCGGTTTGCTTCTTTGCTCGGTCATAATGGCTGGACTTGTTCGTCCTGTGGTGGCTGAGGAACGTCCCTGGAGCCGGAATCCGTTCAGCCAGGGTCAGGGAAACGGTTTAGGGGCCGTCATTCAAGTTGATCAATATTATAATGTTGTTTGGTCAAACTGGCCGGTTGGGGTGACAAAACCATCTATTGGCCCGTTTTGGTCCAGGACGTTTAAGAATTTTGAAGGTGGTTCAATCTGGGATTTTCATTATATCCCGCCTCCGGGGGATGCAAATTCTATGCAGCCTCCCGGGAATCTGGTGAATGGATCAAATTATTATTTTCAGTGTGATGTTCCTGTTTTGAATAATTCTTATCCTATTGTGGATTATCAGTGGGCGAATTGGCATTTTTACACTGATGTCGGATGGATTTATTGCGTTTATTCTACGAATGGCCCGCCGCCGCCACCGGATTATTATTGCTATTTTGACTTGGAAGGTGTGGTTTTTTTGGATGGACAAACAAATAAGGGCTTTCAAGCTGAATTATTTGTAGCGTCTGCGATAGACAATACTTATCCGGGACCCTGGTCATCCAAAGGTGTTTTTACTCATACGACTTCAGGCGCGTATCTGGACAGTGTCCATTACAAATTAGGAACAGTAGAACAAGCATATAATGTTTTTTATGAGTGGATTATTTATGTTCCTGGTCAATTGCCGGAGCAGTTGCCGATGGCGATGACGTCTCTTTCTAATCCGAATGATTTTCATTATGTGACGAAGTTAGATTTTACTGATTACAACACTAATTCGCCTTATGTGCCGCCTGCTCCGACAAACTCTCCGCCTGACCCTTATATCCCTTATCCCGGAGATGATGCTTATGACCCGGAAACACCGCCTGGCCCCTGGCCGCCTTATTATTCGCCCTGGCCGCCGAATTATTATCCGCCGCCGCCTTTGACGGAGTGGCCGCAATATCCGCCGCCTAACTGGCCTTACAATACCAATTCGCCTTATAATCCGCCCGGGCCGGATGACCCTACACCGGACCCGAATAATCCGACAAACTATGTGCCGCCGGATCCCGGCAATACAAACGGGGCTGGCGGCGGTTATACGCTGGCGCAATGGTATGACATGCTTCGTTCTGCGTTAAGTGATGAAGCAAATTCTTATATTCCTTCTGACCCAGCGCAATACGGCTTAACGTATTCAAATGACCTGCTCCGCGCGGCCAGTGATTATACGGAAAAATATTTTGCTGAATCCGATAAAATTCAGGCTGACGCTGACGCCTTTTTTGTCAAGGCAAAGGGAATTCTTGACGTGGTTTCTTTGCCCTTGCCGAGTGTCGGCATTAAAGAATCGTTTAGCTTTACGTTTCCCTATCTTGACCAGGTTGTAGAAATACGGACCTCTGACTGGCCGATAATCGGCGTTTTCCGCACGTTCATGAAATGGATCATGGCTCTGCTTTCGTTTTGGATTGCTTTCGTCATGATTAAAAGAACATTCGGGAGGGTATAAAATATGTTGAGATTATTATTTTTATTTGCCGGCAAGTGGCTTGACGCGATCATTCGCTTTCTTCAAATATCCGGGGGCTTTCTGTCTTATCTGATTTCCTCCGGCTTTGCGATTATTCTTGCGTTTATGATGTCACTGACCAGCGCGATCCGGTTTGCTTCTCATTTGCTCGGCTATATTGCGCAATGGATTGACAAGCTTAGAATTCCTGACTCTGTGACCGGAGGCTTATCTGACACGGTCAATGTCTTGTCCATCCTGGAGATTACAAACACGTTTTTTCCTCTGACTGAAACTTTCCTGATGATGATTGCGCTTGTTTCGCTCGGTATCGCTTGCGCGGTATATGGCCTTGTCAAGTCATGGATTCCTACCGTTTCGGGGTAAGGCGTATCGTCCAAAAAGAGGGGGTGCTGGGATAAGGACTGACTCCGGATCGCCTGACGTGGAGTGTTTTAAGGGGTGTTTTTTTTCCGGCGGGGGTAGGAAGTGATAGAAGTTTATGAAGGCCGTTTAGGTGGCGGAAAAACTTATCATGCTGTCCGGCGTATGTGTGAATATATCGCCGCCGGTGGTTGTGTATGTTCAAATATCATGTTGAACATGGAGCCGGTTAAGGCGTTTTTGCGGAGTCGGCATGATTGGGAATATCAAAAAGGCCAGTTTATCTATCTGGAAGATGAACAGATCAATCAATTTTACAAGCATACTCCCCCAGGTATTGACGGGACTCCGTCGCTGGTTGTCATTGACGAAGCTCATATCTGGCTTAACGCCCGGGATTGGGCGAACGTCCTGCGCGAAATGCTTATTTTCCTTTCTCAATCCCGGAAGTGTTTCACGGATATTATTTTCATTTCTCAATCTGCGCTTAACTTGGACAAGCAGATTATGCGGCTGGTTCAATATATCTGGCGTTTCCGGGACCTCAAAAAACTCAAGATTTCCGCGCTGGGGATTGGCTGGCCGCTCAATCAGTTTCTTATGGTTCAATATGATTATGACGGCAAGACAATTTTGGACAAGAGGTTTGAATTCAAGGACGTTGGCATTTATGCGCTTTATAATACATACACTTTGCTTCGGACTTTTACCCGGCTCAAGGGGCATGGTGCGAAGTTTGACGGCAAGATTAAACGGAAGGGACGGCGTATTATGAGATTGATTTTCTTTATTCTTTTGATTATCGGGCTTGGCTGGCTGGCCTGGTCCCGGCTTGGCTCCAGGTTTGGATTTATAAAAGACAAGCCGGTCCCGTCTGTGGTTATGCCCTCTGCCGGTCCAGCTCGGCCTGTGGCTGGTTCTGCGGTCGCGCCAGGCGCTTATTATGTCAAGCCGCCTGTGGATGTTGTCCTGCATGAAGCGTTTCTTGGAGTCGTAGAAGATGAACGGGGCCGGGTGGTGACAACTGAAAATGACCGCTATGTTCAGGGGCAATATTGTCGGCTTGGCAAGGTCCTCTTTTGTTATGACGATAAGGTTTTGATTTCCGGGTTTGATAAAAAGCCGCATATGGTTCTTGCCGACATGGCCGCCATGCAGAGAATCCGGGACAGGATTGCGGAAGACCAAGCGGCAAAAGAACGGGCGACTTTGGCGCAAAGCCAAAACATTGAAAAACCTGTTCTTGGTTCAGAAGAAAAAGTCGGTCTTTCTCAAGCCGTCGCAAATAAAATGCTTATGCCGTAAAGGTTTCCGTTCCTAATAATTATAAGTTCCGGGTGCCCCGTACTGCTGAGGATAATGTTCATTTCAATCTTTCGTGTGAAAACCGATTTGCTTCCGTGGCGGTTCCGGCGGACGCATGAGTTCCCGGATTGCGTCAAACACAACCTTAAATTGCGCGTCATATTTCTTCTCAAGCTCGGCCAGCTTGCGCGCCAGTTCAGTGTTGGAAGCCAGCCATTGACGGATACGGACAAAGGCGCGCATGATTTCAATATTGACGCGGACTGCGCGCGGACTCCGTAACACGCTTGACAGCATGGCAACGCCCTGTTCGGTGAAGGCATAAGCCGGTTTCCGTCTGCCGCCCCGGCCTTCTTTTGATATTCCATTTTGGAATATCAAGTTTGCAACCTCTTGCCGTGTAAGCTGAAACATGAAGTCATCAGGGAAGCGGTTAAGGTTGCGTTTCACCGCCTTGTTGAGATTGAACGTTGTTACGCCATACAGCACGGCAAGGTCGCTATCAAGCATGACCTTCTGGCCGTGAACAAGCATGATTTTCTTTTCAATATTACTGGACGGAATAATATCTTTATTTAGCATATTTTTATCCTTTCGTTTTAAACGTTATTGCAAGTGATTTTGGTGTTGTCAAGGTTAGTAATTCATCCCGGACAATTCGCCATGTTTTACTATTCAATCGCTCTGCCAATACCTGAACTTTATCGGCTTTAATCATTTGCTCTGTTGCCGCCGGCAGGGCTGGCAAGGTTTTGGGAATCAGTTCCCCCATGACAGACGGAAGCGCGGCTACAGCCTGTTTAAGCGCGGCTTCTCCGGCATGGGAATAGGTGTCATGGATTGCCAGCGTGGAATGTCCGACAATTGCCATTGTAACGGATAACGGCGCTCCGGCTTCGCGTAGCAGAGAAACAGCGGAATGTCTTAGCGAATGAAAACTTGCGCTTGCCACTTTGCGAACACCGTTTCCTTTGCGATTGGTTGTAATCCCGCATTTTTTGAAATGCGCCTGAATTATATTGGTTACAGCACACGCGCCCCGGCGTCTGTATAGATCGGCCATGTTCGGATGTATGTAGCCTTTGCGATTGACCGGTGGAATCTCATTAAAAATGTTCAGTAAAACCGGATGTAGCGGCACAGTCAAAATTCTGCCAGATCGCCGGGCGGTCTTGTGTGGCGTGTAGCGAATCAGGCGTTTAATCAGGTCAACGCATCCCCAGTCCATCATTACCGCATCGCCCAAACGCGCGCCCAGGTATAGCCCCATTGCCAGCATTGAACGAAGTTCCCCTGTCGCTGATCGGCAAACCCTGATCAATTCTTCCGTGGAAAGCTCTCTATGGGATTGCGTCGTTAGATGTTTGCGCGTAATACCGGGAAACGGATTTTCTATAATTTTCGCCTTGTCTTTTAGAATACGGAAAACCAGATCACAAACGCGGACGTGTTTATTAAAAGTATTCGGCGTTATGCCCCGGCTGGTCAGGTGCGTGGAATATTCTTCGGCGGTTTCTTTTGTGACTTCGCGCAACTGTTTCATGTCCGGATGTTCTTTTGTCAGCCATCGGACAAAACTTCCCCATTGCAAGGCATAAGCCCCCAACGTTGCCGGTCCGCTGTCCGGCCTCTTGGGTGATTTTATAAAAGCATCCCAAGCATCAACCACGGAAAGCGGCGGGTGGGCGGTTTCCTCTGCCAGGTCGCGCTCTATGACAGCATCCCGGAGACGCTTCTCCATTATGGCGTGAGCGTCAACACGGGCGGCGGCCATGAACGGACGCATAATTTCTTTTTGTTTTTCTTCCGCTTCTTCGCGGCTGGTTGTTTCAAGGCTCTGCCGGATCAGCCGGCCTTCAACCATATATTTCAGCCACCATGTTTTTCCGCGCTGATAAAGATTGCCGGTGCGTCTTTTTTTTGTCATATTCCCCTTGCTTTTCGTTTTGTGCGGTTCAATTTGCTTCTGATGGTATTATTGGTCAATAAAATCAATTTTTTCAATACCAGAAGCCTGGGTGGCGGAATGGCAGACGCATCGGACTTAAAATCCGATGGCCCTAAAGGCCGTATGGGTTCGACTCCCATCCCAGGCATTTGACTTTAACTGAACCTGCTTTCGCAGGGCTGACGCAACGCGCAAAAACCTGTTGTCCGCAGCGCCGCGGGTAAACGGAATTGATTGACAAAGCCCGGGGGAGATCATGCGTTACGCCATCGTTTCTGATATTCACGCGAATTGGCAGGCCTGGAAAACGGTCTTGCTGGATATTCGCAGCCTGAAAGTTGACCGCATCATCTGCCTTGGCGACGTGGTCGGATACGGCCCTAATCCGCGCGAGGTGCTGGAATCGGTTCACGAGACGGTGGATTATTTCGTGCTGGGAAATCATGACGCGGCGCTGTGCGGCAAGCTGGAAAGCACGCTCTTTAACGAACAGGCCCGCATGGTGTTGGCATGGACGCGCGACCGCGTCAGCCGGGAAGCGCTGGACTTTTTGAAAACAATTCCACTCGCGCTTGCCGGGGAAAACTTCCGCTGTGTCCACGGCGAATTTTCCGAGCCGGGATTCTTTAATTACGTAATTGAGCCGGAAGACGCCCTGCGTTCATGGCAAACCGTCGCGGAACCGCTGCTTTTCAACGGGCACACTCATTGCCCCGGTATTTTTCTGACGGGTGCGAGCGGAAGACCTTACCGGCTCGCCCCCGAGGATTTTGAGCAGGAACAGGGAAAACGTTATCTGGTCAACGCCGGCTCCGTGGGCAATCCGCGCGACAGCGATACGCGTTCATCCTACTGCATTTACGATCTCCGCCGGCGCGCCGTATTCTGGCGTAAGATTCCCTTTGACCTGGATGCCTACCGGCAGGCTCTGAATGAGGCGGGGCTGCCGGCCGAGCCGGGCGGATTTTTGGAACGCGACCCGAACCTGGCGGCAACGCCGCTGCGCGCCAGGCTGAATTTTATTCCGCCGGCCGCCAAGGCGCAGGCGGCAAAGGACGTGATTGAAGTCCAGGTCATCAAAACATTGAAGACAAAAATCCAGCGCTGGCGTTTCGCGGCCCTGTTGTCAATTTTGGCTGCGCTTGTTCTGTTCATTGCGGGCGCCATTTACCGGCACCGGATTGTTAACCGCGAGTTGGATATCGGACGGGCTGACCCGATTGTTGTTTACCATGGCGCTCCGTCCCGGAATCTTTTAACAACACCCCCTTCCCCGCTGCCGCCGAACAGCGTCCTGCCGGGTTGGATACTGCATCTGGGCGATAAATACCGCCAAAGCATTGAAGTCTGCCGCGGCGAGGAAGGCGCCCCGGTATTCCGGCTCTCCTCGGCCAACCCGGGAACAACCATCGGATTGTCGTCGGGAATTATTACGGTCACGGATGACATGAAATTCGTCCTGGAAGCGTTTTTCCGCAAAAGCGATGATTTTAAAGGCAGCGTCTGGACGGCGGTTTCGGTGGTAAAGAAAACCGGGGAAAAAGATGTCAGCATGGAACAATACGTTGTCAAGGAGCCGGCCCTGATGCGCCGCGGCGGGTGGATGGCGGCCAGGCAGACCTTTGACCTTCCGAAGGGAACGCATACCATCCGCCTGCACGTGCGCGGAAAATTCAAGGGCGCCGTCCTGGTCAAAAACATTCTGTTGCAGCGCAAGACCGGGAATTGAACGATGTCTGTCCCCCATTATTTAACGGCGGATTGCGGGCCAAAATCCGGGCAAGCGGCAAATTCCAATCTCCGCCGTTACTCCTTAAATGAAGTCTGGATCCGCAGAACATCGTGCAGAACAAGCGCGGCCGGGTTTTCCTCTTGACATATTTCCTGCAATATCACTTTATTTAGCAGTTAAAAACAAGTTTCCGCCGGTTTTTTTGAGCAAATTAAAATCGCAAAGAAAAAAATGGAGGCGCAGCCTGAACCCGCGCTGTAAAAAGCCGTCATGATCCGCACCGGCATAGGATTTGATATTCACCGGTTCGCCGCGGGCCGCAAACTGGTCCTGGGCGGCGTCCGTATAAAATCGGGGCCCGGCCTGGCCGGCCATTCGGACGCGGACGTCCTTTGCCATGCGGTCATGGACGCCCTGCTCGGCGCGGCCGCGGACGGCGACATTGGAACCCACTTTCCAGATAATGAAAAACGCTGGAAAGACGCCGACAGCCTGAAAATGCTTGCCGCAGTCGGCAAAAAATTAAAAAATAAAAGGATGACTGTCGTTAACATTGACGTTTCCGTGCTGGCAGAAAAACCGCGCCTGGCTCCTTACCGCGACAAAATGCGCGGCAAGCTGGCGCGGGCGCTCTTGCTGGATAAAGCGCGGGTTTCCATCAAGGCAACCACCCTGGAAGGGCTCGGGGCGCTCGGCCGCGGCGAGGGAATCGCCGCTTTTGCCGTGGCGGGAGTAGCCCAGGCAATCCCGAACGCCAAGCGTTGAATTTCAAGCGGCACAACATGTTGAAAATCTTCAATACCTTGACGAGACGCCCGGAGGAATTCATCCCCCTTGCCCCGCCGGACGTGAAAATGTACACCTGCGGGCCGACGGTTTATAACCATGCCACCATCGGCAATTTCCGGGCCTATGTTTTTGAGGATATTTTACGCCGCTATCTGAAGGTTTGCGGGTTCAAGGTGCGCCAGGCGATGAACCTGACGGACGTGGACGACAAAACCATCCGCGGCGCGCGCGCCGCCGGCGTTTCCCTGGCCGATTATACCAAGCCTTACAAGGACGCTTTCTTTGCCGATATGCAGACGCTCAACATTGAGCCGGCCGAGCATTACCCGGAGGCGACCGGACATATTCCGGAAATGATCGCCCTCATTCAAACGCTCATTGACAAGAGGTACGCTTATCCCGCAGCGGACGGCTCGGTCTATTTCAGCATAGCCAGATTCAAGAAATACGGGCAATTGGCCCATCTTGACATGCAGGGACTCAAGCCGGGCGCAAGGATCGCTCAGGATGAATATGAAAAGGAAAATGCCTCCGATTTTGCGCTCTGGAAAGCGTATCAGGAGGAAGACGGCGATGTTGCCTGGGATTCGCCCTGGGGCAGGGGGCGCCCGGGCTGGCACATTGAATGCTCGGCGATGAGCATGAAATATCTCGGCGAATCGTTTGACCTGCATACCGGCGGAATTGACAACATATTCCCGCATCACGAGGACGAAATCGCCCAGAGCGAGGCGGCCACCGGAAAACCCTTCGTCAAATACTGGATGCATTGCGCCCACCTCGTAGTGGACGGGCGCAAGATGTCAAAATCGCTCGGAAATTTTTATACCCTGCGCGATTTAACCCAAAAAGGATTTTCGGGCCGCGAAATCCGCTACGTCCTCCTTTCCGCCCATTACCGCCAATCCCTCAATTTCACCTTTCCGGCGCTGGAGGCGGCCCGTTCATCCCTGCACCGGCTGGATGAATTTAACGCGCGCCTGCAGGATGCCGCCGGAAAGACCGGAACCAGCCCTGGCGGAAATCCGGCCTGGATTGAAAATTATTTCCGGAAATTCCGCGCCGCAATGGACGAGGATCTGAACCTCCCCGCCGCCCTGGCGGCCTTGTTTGACATGATTCACGAAGGCAACCGTAAAATGAATGCCGAAGCTCTTTCCGCCGCCGAAGCCCAGGCCGCGCTCAATGCGCTGGACGGCATGGACGCCGTTCTGGGCGTATTAAAACGGGGCATGGACAAACCCGACCGCGCCATCATGGAGCTCGCCCGGTCAAGACAGAACGCCAGAAAGGCAAAAGACTGGGCGGAAGCCGACCGGCTGCGCCGGGAGATTGAAACAAAAGGCTGGATTATCCAGGACGCGGCGGACGGGTTTAAGCTTAAAAAAAGAAGTCAGTAGTCAGCAGACAGAACATGAAATCCAAACGCGGCAGATTGATAACGTTTGAAGGCATTGAAGGCAGCGGCAAATCCACCCATGCGCGGCTCCTGGCGGAAAAACTGCGCACGGCCGGCCATGAAGTTGCGGAAGTCCGCGAACCTGGCGGCACGTCCATCGGCGAAGTTATCCGCCGCCTGCTGAGCAGCAAGGCCGGAAGCGAGAAAATGTGTCCCCGGACGGAACTCCTGCTTTTCATGGCCAGCCGCGCCCAGCTTGTGCAAACCGTCATTTTGCCGGCTCTACGGCTCGGAAAACACGTCGTTTGCGACCGGTTTTCGGATTCAACGGCAGCCTATCAGGGATACGCCCGCGGATGCAGCCTGAAATTAATCGCCGCCATCAACGCCTTCGCGGTCCAGAAACTCGCGCCCGACCTCACCATTCTCCTTGATCTGGACCTGCGCGCCGGATTCAAAAGACTGCACCAACGCAACCGGCGGCAGGGAACCGAAAAAGACCGGATTGAAAGCGAGAACATGGCCTTCCATCAGCGCGTCCGCGAAGGTTATCTTGATCTGGCGAAAAAAAATCCGGAGCGGTTTTGCATTGTGAACGCCGGGCGGCCGGTGACAAAAGTTCAAACGGATATCTGGAAGGCGGCGAAAAATGTCATTGAGCGGTGAGTTAGAATCGTCCGTTCTGTCCGGATACCTGTCGAATTATCGCCGTCCCGCAGCTGGTTTGCAAACGGTGAAGGAGGCGTTGGCTCAAAAAAATTGAAAATATGCGAGTTAATTGCAAAACTCCTGTTTTGCTGGAATTCAGTCAGGAGTCAGAATTCAGAATAAGCGCAAGTCGCTGATATTAAGCATCTTGGCATGTGCTGTCGTTCTGACTACTGTCTTCTGACTTCTGGATTCTGCTTGCAAAAGTAGACTTTTGCAAGCGACTCATGCCATGGACAATAAATCAATAATGGGTATTATAGCTATAAGTCTCAACATAAAGGTATATAGTCATGAGAACCATACAAATGACCCTGGACGATAATCTCGTCAAAACAGTTGATCGCGTTGCCAGAGAAACAAAGACCACCCGATCAGCCTTTACTCGCGAAGCCCTTCGTCTGGCAATTCGCCGGTTGCAGGCGCGGCAATTGGAACAAAAACACCGGCTGGGATATGCCGGCAAACCGGTTGCAAAGGGAGAATTCGATGTTTGGACAAAAGAGCAGGCCTGGGGTGAAAAGTGAAAAGAGGCGAGGCCCGATGGTACAGATTCCAACACCCCGACAAGAACCGTCCCGTGTTAATTTTGACGCGGAATTCGGTCATGGAATATCTGAATGAAGTCACCGTAGCGCCCATCACGTCAACCGTACGGGACATCCCAAGCGAAGTTCATCTCTCCCGGGAAGATGGAATGCCCAGAGAATGTGCTGTAAATTGCGACCATTTTCAAACTGTTTCAAAAAACAAACTCGGGAACGTCATCACAACGCTTGTTCAATCAAAGATGATGGAAGTCCAGGCAGCTATCCGGTTTGCCCTGGAATTGGAAGAGTGAAAGAAATAAATGATTTGATAATGACATCGGTCAATCCGCCCGTGGCGGAGGTTCAATAGCAAGTTGCCGGATCAAAAGATTCTGTTAATCAATCTGTGCGGACCAGACCAGATAAACAATGATATTGACAAAAGATAGGCATTGTCCTATATTCAGCACATGAAATTCAATTGGAGTCCCGAGAAAAATAAATGGCTCGCAGAAAACCGCAACATTACATTTGAGGAAATAATTTATCTTATAGACGAAGGCTATTTGCGGGCAATTTTAAAGCACCCGAAGAAACCAAATCAAGAAATATTGGTGGTTGAACGCGAAGGATATGCATTTAATGTGCCCTTTGTGAAAGAACATGATGGAACATGTTTTTTAAAAACAATATATCCCAGCCGCGCGTCAACTAAAAAATATATTGGAGACAAAAAATGAAAAAATTACTGCTCACTAAAGAAGAAGCGGCGCTGGAAAATGAAATTGAAAATGGCGAATGGGTTGCTGTTCCCGATATGGCGGAAGAAATAAAAAAATATCAAACCCATGCCCGGAATGCTTTGAATAAGATCAAAAAAATCAACATCCGCATGTCCGATTGGGACTATAACAATATAAAGCTACGGGCTATTCAAGAAGGCTTACCTTATCAAACATTAGTTTCAAGTATAATTCACAAATATTTAACGGGACAAATGAAACCCAGCTAAAGGCCACAGATGGCGGCGGCTTCGTTCCCCACATGCCCTTCTGGGTGTATTACCACACGCCGTCAGGATGTAGTTTGCCGTTGACTCTGCATGACGAATGCCTACTATATCCTCAAATAATTTGATAATGACATCGGTCAATTTGACCGATCAAAGGCTCAATCGCAAATTGTCAGATCAAAAGATTCTGTTAAGCAATGGTTGGGGATGAGGAAAAAACATCATGGATGGCGAGCTATTCAAGAAGTTGGTCACGGAACCCGAAAAATGGCTGTTCTACCTCTGCCTTGCATGTGTCATCATATTCGTGCAAACGATCATCAGCCGTGTCGCCGATGCTGTAGTCAAGCGACTGTCCGCCAAAGTCAAAGAGAAGAAGGGGATCCTCTCTGTCCTTGGGGCCGTATCAACCATGTGCAATCGGATGTGAAATACGACTTTGTTTATGTGGACCGGGAAAGCTTTGAGAAATTCAAGCCTGTCTCATTCAGGCAGTTGGTTGATAGCTTCAGGGAATATAAAAAGCAAAACGAGCGGAAGAATTCAGGATGAGCGGTGAAGTCGTTAATAAACTGAAACAATTTCAGGATAGTTTTGCCGGCGGCCGGATGGGGCATGCCTACCTGATCGTCGGCGACCCGCGCGGCAATGCCGGACAACTGGCGGAAAGCATCCTGCAGATGCTTTTTTGCGCCGGGAAAACAGAACGCCCCTGCGGAAACTGCAACAATTGCCGGCGGGTTTCAAAACGCATTCATCCTGATATTATCCGGATTGAGCCGATCAAAAAATCACGCGGCATCCTGGTGGAACAGATTGAGGAAGTGATCAGGCAGACTTTTCAAACAACCTTTGAAGGCGGCTGGAAGGCCGTTGTGTTCAGCGACGCCGAACGGATGAACAACGAGGCGGCGAACAAACTGCTGAAAACGCTGGAAGAGCCGCCCCCGCGCAGTATTTTTCTTTTGCTTTCCAATCAGCCGGAAGCCCTTCTGCCCACCATCGCTTCCCGCTGCCAGCGGGTCGCAATGAGCGATTGCGCCATTGATTCTAATGACGAATTGCGGCCGGTCGTGGCCAAGATCGCGGCCGGCGCGGCAAGCGGCGGGACTGCGGCCGGACTGCTCCAGGCGAAAGAAATGCTCGCCCTGCTTAAAGAAATACGGGAACAGGCCGAGCACGAGACGGCCGAATGGCTGCGCCTGGCCCAGGTAAGCGGCGAACAGAACGAAGACCTGGAAGAAATAGGCCTGGGAAGAACAGCCGCCGTTTATCGCGAGCGCCGCCGCCACGTATTGCACCTGTTGATTATGTGGCAGAGGGATTTGCTCATTTGCGCCAGCGGCCTGCATGATGACAGCCTGCTGTTTTACCGTTCCGATGCCGACCGGCTCCGGGCGGCGGCATCCGGATTGACATATCCGCAGGCAATGAATAACATAGCCGCGGTTGAGAAAGCGCAGGCATGCCTTGACCAATATCTGCCCGAAAACATGGTTATAGAAAGGGCGTTTCTGCAACTGGCTGCCAACACCAATGCCGCATGCCGCCCCTGCGGGGAAAGGGAAAATGTTTCGTCTGCTTCACGTTGACTGCGGAGACATTCATTTGTGGCAATGCAACGTCTCCCCGGTCCTCGCCATTAACAAGGGCGACGAATGCATCGTTCAAAAGGAAAATCACCTGGAATTCGGACGCGTGATCATGGAGACCCGCAACGGCGCCGCGGAGACAAGCGGCGCCGCCCCCATGGTGATGAGACGGGCAACCCTGCAGGACCAGGCCGTGGCGCATGAAAACATCCTCTTATCCAAAAACGCATGGCGAATCTGCCAGGAAAAAGTCGCCGCCGGCAATCTCCCCCTGCGGCTGATCCGGGTCCACTACACGTTTGACCGTTCCCGCCTGATGGTTATGTTCACCGCCGAGGAAAGAATTGACTACCGCCAACTGGTACAGGCGCTGGCCGACGAACTCCATGCCCGGGTGGAGATGAATCAGATCGGCGCGCGCGACGCGGCCGCCCTGCGCGGCGGCATGGCTTCCTGCGGGCGGGTCATGTGCTGCAAGAGCTGGCTGCAGAAGTTTGAAAACGTGCACATGAGCCTGGCAAAGAACCAGGGCCTGCCCATGCGCCAGACATCAATCAACGGCATGTGCGGGCGGCTGAAATGCTGCCTGCGTTTTGAATATTTCAGCGCGTATAAAAAGATAAACAGTCCCCCGGCCGCGCATCCGGCGGCATTGGAGGGCGAAGAGCAGCGCCTTTAACGCCGGGAAAAAGAAAAACATGCGAACCGTCATGCCATAACGGCGTTAATTTCCGCACATTGCCCGGCGGCGGCCGACGCAAAGACCCTGCGGACGGGCATGGGTTTGCCGAAAATTGTCTGCGGACAAAAACCGCGCCGGATTTTTTTCGTCTTCCAGGGCAAAAAAAATGCTTGGCCTGGAGCGGTAAATAGGGATAATGGGGGGCATGTTAAAAATTCTTTTATTGAACGGCCCGAATCTGGGACGGCTCGGCAAACGCGAGCCGGGCATTTATGGAACGGCGACTCTGGCCGACATAGAACGCGTTCTCCAGGCGCGGGCCGGGGCAAGCGGGGCAAAAATATGCTCTTTCCAGAGTGATATTGAAGGGGCGCTCGTTGCCAAAATCGGCGCCAGCGAAGGAGTCTATGACGGCATTATTTTCAATCCGGGCGCCTACACGCATACAAGCATCGCCTTGCGGGACGCCCTTCAATCCGTGCAGGTTCCCTGCGTTGAGGTGCATCTTTCCAACACCGCCGGCCGCGAGGAGTTCCGGCGCTTCAGCCTGACGGCGGCGGTCTGTCTGGGACAGATCATGGGGTTCGGGGTTTTAAGTTATGAACTGGCGCTCATCGCCCTGATTGATTATCTTTCCGGAAAGCGCAAAAAGAAAAGACAAAAGAGGTAAATATGGAACTGGAAGAGATAAGGCAGATCATTGATTTGATGAATGAAAACGGCTTGAACGAGTTTGAACTTGAAAAAAACGGCGTGCGGCTGCTGATCAAGAAAGGCCCGTCCGGCCAGGTCATCCATACGGTGCAGGCGGCTGCTCCGCCGCCGGCGACCAAGCCGGCGGAAACCGCCCCGCCCGCTCCGGACGCCGCGCAAAATAATTGCGTGGAAATTAAGGCCCCGTTTGTCGGCACCTTTTACCGGGCGCCCTCGCCGGACGCCGATCCCTATGTGGCCGAAGGCCAGGAGGTGAATGCGGACACGGTTTTGTGCATCGTGGAGGCCATGAAGGTTATGAACGAAATCAAGGCGGAAATCCGCGGCATTGTGCGCGCGATTCTTGTGGAAAACGCCCACCCGGTCCAGTATGGCCAGCCCTTGTTCAGGATTGAAAAAATCTAAAGAAAGGCACACAGGCAGAAGGGACAAAGGCACAAAGTGATAAGAACATTTAAGAAGATGTTTGCTGAACAAACTTTGTGCCTCTGTGCCTTTGTTACTTTGTGCCTGATTTAACATATGTTCAACCGAATTTTAATTGCCAACCGCGGCGAGATAGCGCTGCGAATCATCCGGGCCTGCCGCGAGATGGGCATCAAGACCGTTGCCGTTTATTCGGAAGCGGACGAGAAATCGCTGCATGTCCAACTGGCCGACGAGGCAATCTGCATTGGTCCGGCCCCGGCCAATGAGAGCTACCTGAAAATTTCCAATATCATCAGCGCGGCCGAAGTGACGGATGTTGACGCCATTCATCCGGGATACGGCTTCCTCGCGGAAAACGCGCACTTTGCCCAGATTTGCACAAGCTGCAACATCGCCTTTATCGGGCCCTCGTCCGAAAATATCCAGCGCATGGGCGATAAATCCGTGGCGCGGGAAACAATGCGCAAGTACGGCATTCTGCCGATCCCGGGCAGCGACACGGTTTTGAAAACGCAGGAAGAAGCCCTGGAAGCGGCCCGGAAAGCCGGCTATCCGGTCTTGATTAAAGCCGCGGCCGGCGGCGGGGGAAAAGGCATGCGCATCGCCCATAACGACGTCAGCCTGGCCCAGGCTTTTATCATGGCCAGCTCCGAGGCGGAGCGCGCTTTCGGCAACGGGGCGGTTTATGTTGAAAAATACCTTGACGACGCCCGGCACGTTGAAATCCAAATCATTGCCGATCATCACGGCAACGTTGTCCAGCTCGGCGAAAGGGATTGCAGCATCCAGCGGCGCCACCAGAAACTGCTGGAGGAAACCCCCTGTCCGGCGCTTACTTCCGACCAGCGCCGGAAAATGGGCAAACTCGCCGTCCGCGCGGCCGAGGCCATAAATTACCGCAACGCCGGCACTATTGAGTTCCTCCTTGACCGCTCCGGCCGCTTTTATTTCATGGAGATGAACACGCGCATCCAGGTTGAACACCCCGTGACTGAAATGGCAACCGATCTGGACCTGGTCAAAGAACAGATCAGGATCGCCGCCGGCGAAAAGCTCTCCTTCAGCCAGAAGGATATCAATCCTGTCGGACATGTGATTGAATGGCGGGTGAACGCCGAAGACCCTTTTCATAATTTCGCGCCCTCGCCCGGCAAGGTGGAATGGATTCATTTTCCGGGCGGTCCCGGGATCAGGGTGGACTCGCACGTTTATCCAAGCTATGAAATCCTGCCGTATTATGACAGCCTGATCGGCAAAATCATCGTGCAGGGCGCGACCCGCGCGGAGGCGATCAACCGCATGTACGGCGCGCTCGGCGAATTCATGATAGAAGGCCCGAAAACCACCGTGCCGCTCGGGCAAGCCCTTATGAACGACGCTTCATTCAGGCGCGGCAAGTATAACACCGCCTTCCTGGACAATTTTGTCAAGGAAGGCCTTGAACTGCTGAAGAATCCCCGGTAATCCGCCATAGGAGACAGAAAATGCAGACAAAAAACAGCGCCCGCATGGAGCATCCGGAAAAGAAAAATTTCGCCGACCCTTATTACACTGAAAACCGGACAGACGAAGGCAGCGATCTGGGCGCCATCATGGTGCACCACGGCGTGATCGCGGTCATCGCCAGAACGGCCGCGTTAAAAGTGCCGGGCGTGGTTGAAACGAGCAGTTCGTTTGCGGACGGCATCGCCAATATCGCCAGCATGATCGGCCGAAACACCGGCGAGCGCGGCGTGAGCGTCAAAATGCAGGGACAGAAAGTAAACGTTGAAATCAATCTGATCATTGAATACGGGGCTAAAATCCCCGCCGTGGCCTGGGCCGTCCAGAACGAGGTCCGCCAGGCCGTTGAAGAGATGACCGGCAAACAAGTCGGCGCCATTGACGTAGTGGTTCAGGGCGTCAGGCTGCCGTTAGAAACCAAATCCGCCGCCGGCGAATCGCCGGCCCGCCGCCCAGAGCTGGAAAGCGCGGCCAGACCGGCTGGAACCGGCCTGGCCGGCGGCGGCTAAAAACATGGAGGTAAAAAAAGTGAAATTCCTGCACGGCCTGATGAAATTTATAATCTCAATTTCGCTCCTCGGACTGGGGCTTCTCTTTTTAGCCGAAGTTTTCGGGGTGCCGAGCGGCATCGGTTACTTTCTGTTCAGTGACGCCATCGGCAAATTTGTCGCTGGCACCGTCCTGATCCTGATCGTCATTCTCTACTGGCTGACCGCCATGGGCGGCGATGCAAAGGAGCAGTTTCTGTCTTTTACAACCGAAGGCGGCAGCGTGAATATCCGCGTCAAGGCGGTCAATGAATTCCTGAAGCGCCTTGCCGACGAATTCGCCGACATCCTCAATCTGCGGGCGGACATCGCCGCCTCGCGCGACGGCCGCATAGAAGTGCAACTGGATATCGACGTCAAGAGCGGGACGAAAATCCAACAGCTTTCCCAGGTTCTGCAGCAGCGCGTGCGCGAAAGCATGCGCGACGGGCTCGGCATCGCCGAAATTACTTCCATCAAGGTCAATGTGAACGAAATCATCCCGGGCGAAAAGCCCCTGCCCGAAACCGACAACCGCGCCGACTGGCAGGATACTTCCGTCTAAAATGTGTGAATGAGAAGGGCGTCGCGCAGTTTGGGCTCAAACCAGGTGCTTTTAGGCGGCATGGTCCGGCCCGCGTCGGAAATCGCCAGCAGTTGATTGATGCCGGTCGGATACATTGAAAAAGCCGCCGCCGCGTTGCCGGAATTCACCCTGTTCTCAAGCTCCTGCGGCCCGTGAATGCCGCCGATGAATTCCAGCCGGCTGTCCGTCCGCGGGTCTTTAATCCCCAGGATTTTATCAAAAAGCTGGTTTTGCAGAAGACTGACGTCAAGCGCCGCCGCGGGATCATCAGACGGCGGCATTTTTTTCAAATGCAGGCCGAACCAGCTTTTGTCCAGATACATGTTTATCCGGCCGGCTTCGGCCGGGGCCCGCGGGACGTTTTGTTCAATAATGAAATATTTTCGGACTTCCTCAAGAAAACGGCCGCTGTCCATGCCGGCCAGATCGCGCACACAGCGGTTATAAGCAAGAATTTCAAGCTGTCCGGCCGGGAACAGCACCGCCAGGAACCAGTTAAACTCGGCGTTTTCATCAGCATTGGCTTGCCCAAGCTCGCGGGCGACGGCCGCGGCGGCCGCGGCGCGGTGATGGCCGTCGGCAATATAGGCCGCCGGCACCTGCTTAAAAGCCTCAATAAAAGCAGCGGTTTCTTTTGCCGGCCAGACGGCATGTTCCACCCCGTCCGGCGCGGTGAAATCATAGAGCGGCGGCTGTTCTTCCGTTGCGCGGATCAGGCTGTCAATTTCCGGCCTATCGCGGTAAGTCAAAAATACCGGTCCGCTGTGGGCGCGCAAGGCAATGGTATGCTTTTTACGGTCTTCTTCCTTTTCAATCCGCGTCCTCTCGTGTTTTTTGATGACGCTGTTTGCGTAATCGCCGACATGACAGCAGGCCGCGATGCCGTGCTGGTAACGACCGTTCCGCCTGAGACGGTAAACATAAACGCACGGCCGGGACGCGCGGATTAAAACCCCGCGCTCCTGAAGGGCGGCGAAATTGGCCGCGGCTTTTGCATAAACTTCCGGGGCATAGGGAGCAATGTTTTCGGGCAGATCAATTTCGGCGCGGGAAACATGCAGAAAGCTCATGGGATTATCGCGCGCCAGGGCACAGGCCTCAGTGCGGCTGACAACGTCGTACGGCACGCTGGCCACCCGGTCAACCAGGTCCTGGCACGGACGCAAAGCGCGGAACGGATTGATGCGCATGTTTTTCGCCTTCCTTGTCCGCGCTGAATGCACGCGGCATCTCTGTTTAAAACTGAATTCATTATTACATTATAAATCCGCTTGTAACAAGCAGAATGAATGTGTAAAAATAATTGTCGAACGCATTGAACGCTAAAACCGTAAAAACCAAAATTGCGTGATTAAATTTTTTGACTTTCCATCCCATCAGAATTCATCCCGCGCGTTGTTTCCATCCCTGATCATTCCGTTGCGATTTGAGATGGTTCTTCTGGCGCTTGTGATTTGCATCGCCGCCTTTTTCAGATTGTATCACCTGGGCGAATCCGCCTTCCGGGCGGACACGATGATTTTCATGGATTTTGCAAGCCAGCCGGCAGGGCCTGTGGAGATGTTTACAAAATGGACAACCGACCTTGGGATGCATAAATCGGGACAATTTCCCTTTCCTATGGCATTGATGAAGCTGGTCTTGAACATCACGGGCGCTCAACCAACCGCTTTCATGGTACGGCTGCCTTCGGCCGTCTGGGGCATTTTGTCCGTGCTGGCCATATATGGATGCGGCCGTGTCCTGGCCGAGAATGCTTTTGCCTTGTTTCTGGCGGCGCTGTTTGCGCTGAACCCCTTTCATATCGGGATCAGCCGCGAGGCTTACTTTTATCCGCCGCTGGTTTGCGGCAGCGCCCTGATGCTTTGGGCGATTTTCCTGCAGATTCGGTCTGGCCGGGATAAAACGGCGCTGCCTGTTTCGTTTTATGTTCTGCTCGCCTCGGGTTTTTTCCTGACAACCTATGCCCAGCCTTCATCCTGGAGTTTCGCCCTTATCGCCGCCTTGGCCATCGTTGCGTTACAGGTTAAAGGCGGTTTCCGGAACCGGGCAATGCTGAAAGGTTTGTTCTGGATTTTCGTTATTCTGACCATCATCGGAACGCCATTGTTGTTTGCCGACTGGTCGCTTTCAGAAATGTTCAGTATATCATCGCCAGCCCACAAGGAATATGTCAACCGCGTAATCGGTTCCCACCGCGAATCAATTTGGTCGTTGCTGCAAAAAACAGCGCTTGCCTTTAGCTGGGGCACCACATGGCCGCGAGCGATGTTCACGGTTGCGGTATTGCTATCTGCCCTGGCAACAATGATTTATTTATGGCAGCATGCGTTTATTATCAAGATTTTTGTTATATTGACAGCCGGCGGCATTGTTTTGTTTGTCATCACCCGTTTTTTTCTGGCGGCTGAAGTCAGCTCTAGATATTTGCTGGCTTTCCTGCCCCTGCATCTGATATGGCTCGCGCTCGGATTGTGGCTTGTTCCCGGCATATTACGCGCATCCGGAAAAATCGGCAAAAAAGTTTACATTGCGGTTCTCTGCGGACTCATGGCGGTGGCACTCGGCTTGAACCTCTGGCCCGCCTATCTCGCCACCCGACTCACCGGTAAACCGATCCCCTACTGGGACATTGCGCGTTGGTGCGACAAGAATCTGCCGCCGCATACGCTTGTGCTCGTTGAGCGCTGGCTGGACCCCTGGAACGAACTGAGGGTTCATAATTCCACCAACGTTTATTTTACTTTCCCGGTTCCTTCCGAACCGCAGGACGTGTTTGAGCGGATGAACTGGCCCGCCGCCGCCCGCCAATTCATGGAAAAATATCCGGATGCGGCCTACCTGGAGTTTTCCCGCCTGGAACGGCCGGTCAAGGCCATTGCAACTAACTGGCCTTTTGCCAGAAGCGTTTCTTTCACAAATGAGGCGGCCATCCGCCTGGCGCGGCTGGGCCTGGCGCACCGCGAGGAATTTTTTACTCCCGATAATAACCGGTTGATTAACACCATTTTTTATAATACCCGGGAAGATGTTCTTGCAAATGCCCGGAACGCCGGAAAACAATATCTTGTTTTATACGGCCCGGAATGGGGTTACGTGAAACTCTGGCAACAACTGCGTGATTTCCGCGACTGGCGCGTTCTTGAAAACCGGGCGTCCCTGGAAATCTACAACCTGACTTCTTCAACCAACAGGGTAACGCTCAAGCTGCGCGGCATGGCGCTCAACGGGTCCAAACGGGTCGCGAGCGATAGTCAATATCATGATTTCCGCCACTTGCAAATGGAGGAATGGGAGTTAAAAGACATTGCCCTGCGTCCGGGGTTGAATCAAATAGTTTTTTCCGATCCACTCTGGTCAATCTCCAAAATCCCACTATTGACAAGCGACGCTCAAATCACCCCCGCCCGCCAAAACTTGCCAAAGGAGAAGACAGACACCTTAAGAAAAAGCTCTGGCGCCGTTTATCCGCAGATCTCTGACCAGCGGCCGGGCAACTTCAACCGCGCAAAAAACGAACAGCCATTCGCATTTTGAACCACAGGCCGACTTTAAGCATGTAAGCACGCGAAAGGGCATAAGGAAAATAAACACCAAAAATAATTTTTATCAGCCAATAAGGAATTCCCAGGCAGACCCGGCGCAGATATTTGCAATTGAAGAGCACCGGAAAACGCACAAAAAACGGGAAACAGCACATTAAGCGCCGAATCATGTCTTTTTCTGCTGGATCGTAATTTAATGGACTTTCCGTGAAACAATTTTTCGGCAATGGAGTGTCAGGGTTATAGTACCCGTGTTCAACCGCATATTGCGAGAGGCTCAATCCCGGGAACGGCACAAAAACCGTAGCATACGCCAAGGCCGGCCTGGCGTTAATATTGGCGCGGATTGTTTGCAGCATCTGATCAATAGACTCCCCCGGCAAACCAATCATATTGCCTATGCGGAAAGGGACTTTGTACCGGCTCAACCAATAAGCGGTCAGCTCAATCTGCTCGTCGCTGATGGCACGCCGCAGAACTTCATTGCGTAATTTTATATCGGCAGTTTCTATACTCCACATTACGCCGGCACAACCGCTCTCGGAGAGCATCCGGGCAACATCTTCATCCACTAAATTGGCGCGCACCGAACAGTTATAAGTCAATCCGACCTCTTTTGGAAATCGCGCGCAGAACTCGGCAAACCATTTTTTGTCAATAATGAAAGTGTCGTCGCTGAAAGCCACATTTTGCAATCCGTAACGTTGCTTCACCTGAGCAAGCTCTGCAAACAGATAGTCCACGCTTTTTTTTCGGACATATTGACCGCACCCCTTGAACATGGCTCTGTACTGGTGGTTGAAACAATAGGTGCAGTTAAAAGGACAACCGCGCCCGGAAATAAACTGCTTGGAGGGCATCTCCTTCAAGAGTCCATTCTCGGCATAAACCTGTGTCCGATCCGGCAAAGGCAGAGCATCCAAATCCGCAAATTCCGCGAAAGACCGCGGGCCGGATTCTCCACACAGAAAGATATTGCCAGACGGCTGAAAATTGTTACGCAGAAACGCCAGCAAAGCATACTCGCCTTCGCCAACACAGGCCGCATCAATGGTTGAATTTTGAATGCACTGCCAGTCAAAAGTCGGCCCGGGACCTCCAATGATTGAAAAACCGCGCCAGCGCCGTTTCACCTGTCTGTCAAATTCAATATAACGCGGCAACGAGCTGGTGAAAGAGGAATACAACAAGACATCCGGCTGGTATTTGACAACCCTTGCAATTAATTTTTCAACATTGGTGCCGGCAAAAAAATTCACATCCATGCCGCCATGTTTTAAACATGAAATAAGCGAATAAACACCTTGCTGGTCGGAGATATATTTCAATAAATCAATGAATAATAATTTCATTGCCACCCCAAGGCACGAATGCACAACATACCTCATTCCGGGGCATCTTGCAGGGATGTTGCGCACAATAATGTTGTATCGTAATCTTTTATAATATATCTTTGCATAAATGGCAATGCGTTTAAAAAACAGGTAAATACGGATGGCCGTAAAAATATTAAGCATCGGCGGGGGCTGGGTCGTGAACCACCGGCATTTGCCGGCGTTGAAATTGAATCCCGGGTTTGAGCTGGCCGGGATTGTTTCCGACAATGAGCAACGCACCCGGGAAACCGCCCGGCGTTTTGGCGTTCCGCATTTTGCGGCCAATATTGATTTTTCGGCTGACTGGCAGGCCTCGGCCGACGCGGTCATCATCGGGACCATTCCGCACGCGCATTATGAAATCGCGAAGCAGTCGCTCCTGGCGGGCAAGCATGTTCTGACCGAAAAGCCAATGACCCTGACCGTGGAACAGGGGCAGGAACTGGCAGCCCTCGCCAAAGAAAAAAAACTTGTCATGGCTGTCGTCCACAATTTTCAGTTCAGTGGGGCGGCAAAAAAATATCAGCATGACCTCGCCCGAGGACGCATCGGCAAAATCCAGGCCGCCTATGGCGTACAATTGTGCAACCACCGCAGAAATATTCCTGCCTGGTGCGACAAACTTCCCTTGGGATTGTTTTTTGACGAATCGCCCCATTTTTATTACCTGTTCCGGTGGTTGAGCGGCGGGCAATGCTCGTTTTTAAACGCGACAGTATGGAAGAGCCGGGAGCATCGCAACACACCCCGCCTGGTAACCGCCGAATACCGGGCTTGTTCCAATGCTTCAGAACAAGCCGGGGATGATTTCCCCGTTTATCTCCATATCAACTTTGAGTCCAGCTTGACGGAATGGCACGTAACCGTGGTAGGTGAAAACGGCACGGCGGATATTGACGTCTGGCGGGATATTTACGTCTATCTGCCCAATGACGGCGTTCACGCGGCCAGGGACATTGTGCGCACAAGCCTGCTGGCAACCGTCCGGCACTGGCAGGGAGTTTTAACCGGCGGCATCCAGTATTTCCGCGGCCGGCATCTCTACGGCAATCTGGAAGTCCAAAACCGCTTTCTGCAAGCCATCCGGGGAAATGATTCACTTCAGGGCATGAGCGCCGAAGAAGGCATTCAGGTCGTTGCCATGCAGCACGAGCTTGTTAATCGCGCGGTTTATTACGACTGATCAAAGTGTTTCCCATATTTTAAGAATTCAAACTTTCCGTGCGCATCCTGCTTGTCACCAATTACCAACCGCCGCACATGGGCGGGATTGAATACGCCGCCGCCGCCCTCAAGGAATGCTGGCTGAAACTCGGCCATGAGGTCGTCTGGCTGACAACCGATATCCCGCCCGGCGCTTTCCCCCGCTCAAAGAACAACGTTCGCGTGCCGGCCGCCAATTTCCCGGAACGCAAGTGGCAGATAAATACGCCCCTCATCAATCCTTTCTGCCTGCCGCTTATCAACCGCGCGCTTAACGCCTGCGACGTGGTCAATGTTCACAGCCTCGCCCCCGGCCTGGCAAGTTTTGTCATGTTCCTGGCCCTGCGCCGGCGCAAACCCGCGGTCGCCACCCAGCACGTCGGCGTAATCCCGCTGGCAAACAAAATGCTGGATATTTTTCAAAAATCGTTTCTCTGTGCAACCGCGAAATGGGGAACCGGGAAAGGAATGAAGCTGACTTTTGTGGGCGAAGCTGTCCGGCAGTGGTTCCTGGATAACGCCGGGATCAGGCCGGAACAAACCGTTATGACCCCGGCCGGCATTGACCACAATGTCTTTTTCTTCGCGGCCGACGAGGAACGGCGGCGGTTCCGCGCCAAATGGCGCCTGGATGACAAAGCGCTTAACGTGCTGTTCGTGGGGCGGTTTTACGAAAAAAAAGGACTGCCGCTGATCCGGCAAATGGCGGAAACATCTCAGGAAATTCGCTTCACCCTGGTCGGACAGGGGCCGATTTCACCGGCATCCTGGGGGCTGCCCAACCTTCGTTTAATTGCTTATGTTTCCAGCGCGGAATTAAGGGAATTATACGGAGCGCATGATCTTTTCATTATGCCTTCCATCGGCGAAGGTTGGCCGGCCGTGATTCCGCAGGCCATGGCCTGCGGTCTGCCCTGCCTGATTTCAGAGGAGACTTTTCTGGGTTACGGAAAAGACCGGGAACGGTTTATAATTTGCCGCCGCGATGCGGCCGCCCTGAAAAAAGCGGTTTTGCAATTCGCCGCCGGAACGCCCCTGCCGGATGAACAGCGTTTCGGGCTTGCAAAATACGCCCGCGCGCAATGGGACTGGGAAAGGACGGCCGGGATTTATCTTGAGTTATTTGAGAAAAGCCTGCAAATCAATTAGGTCCCCGATCGCGAAGCGCATCGGGGGCAACTATTATCCCGTTCGACGTAGGGGCTTCGCTTGCGAAGCCCTTCCGGCGGGCGTCGTCAAGCGACGCCCCTACGGGATTTTCGGACAAACATATGTCTTTGAAATTCCTATGCCTTCAATTAGCCCGCCAAAAGCGGCAACTGTATTTGATAGATGTAGGAGCCGCATCCCCATGCAGCGATTCCAAACACCAGATACATCGCCGAACAGGGGTTCGGCTCCTACCCACGATTTTGCGCTCTTTTGCGGCAAGTTTGAGATTTCCATGCCTCAAGTTATGAAGAAAGCCAATCCGAACGGCCATCCCGCCGGCCGGCAGAATTGATTCAGGCATCCGCGTTGCGAAACAGCAGCATTCCGAGAGTGAGCGCCCCGGAAATATAAAGAACCGCATAGCCGCCTGCTCTCAGAAAATATCCCGGCCCCAGCGCGCCGCTCTTCTCAAACGCTTCATCAACCCAGAAACATTGCCAGTCCGGCAACGCCGCCGCGCAAATCCCGGCAAGCGGACCGCCCCCGGCGAGGTTGACCAGCAGGTATTCGGAAATCATCCCCAGGATAAAAACCAGACAGCAACAGAAAAAAACAACCGCCGGCACAAGGCGCGCGGAAAATGCCAGCGCAATCGCGGAAAGCGCGGCCAGAGCCCCGAAGACAAGGAACGCGGACGGAACCAGCCGCCAGCGCATGAGCGTCCCGAAAGCGACAAGTTGCCCGTCCAATCCGAAAAACGAGGCAATTATCAATGCCGCCAGCAGACAAAGCAAAAGCGTCTTAAACAGCGCCGAGCAGAAATTGTACCCGCGGTAATTCGCCGCGCCGGCCGCCGCGAAAGCCAGTAAAAATGCCGCGGCCAACATGCCGCCGACCAGCCAGTCCGTATGAATGCCCGCCAGGGCCATGCGCACGGCAAGCAGAGCCGCCATGCCGCCGGCGGCCGTGAACAGAAAGCAAACAAGCGCAATGCCGCAGTATGTGGCCGCGAAAAACAATTCACGGCTGACCGGCTTGGCCAGCACCATCCCCGCCGTCCCGTCGCGGACCTGCCTGGAAAGAGACGCGATGGATGAGGCAACCACCAGGAAAAGACCATAGAGAAAGCAGGAAGCCAGCGCGCCGTCGCGGACAATGCGTTCTTCCTGGCCGAGCGTAAAAACCGCGATCACCGGCAGCATGCCGATCGTGGCGATACAGACCGTCAGCAGAATAATAATCACCGGCTGGCGCATGATGTCGCGGGCCGTGTTCAAGGTTAATGAAAAAAATATGCGCATAAAAAACGACCGGATCAGCTTGTCGTTCCTGCCTGATAAAATTTCTGATAACTGCGGTCGCGCGCCTTCCACAAAACCGCCAGGGTTAATGAATAGGGCACGGTAACGATAATATAAAGCCATATCGGCACATCATGCGCCAAGCCGGCCAGCTCGTCCAGAAACATGGTCTGGTAGCGCCGGGCGGAAAAATTTGCCAAAACGACCGCCGCCAGAAGCGGAAGAGCCATAAAAACCGCGACCGTGCCGGCATAAATCCGGGATTCCAGGCGCTCTTTCTTCAAAGACAGGCGATTGAAAAAATCGGCGGCGATGATATTGCTCAAATAAAGAGAAACAATAACCGCCGCGGCCAGCGCGCCGACGTTAAACGTGAAAAAGGAAACATACGGCATGGCGCGCCACCAGCGCACAAACGGAAAAAAATATATTTCCAGCAGCGCCAGCAATAGCGCCAGCCCCACATGAAAATTCCAGCCGGAGCTTATTTTTCCGGCACGCAGTAAAGTCAGCAGCCCCCAGCAATAAAACGCAATTCCCAGAAAACAGGCCGGCAGGCGGATGTTGGCAAAAAACTCAAACTTCGCCTGGCTCAAAAACAAAACCGCGGCCAGCGCCAGCCCCCAGAACATGCGCGAAAATCCCCTGCCAAGGCTGATAAAATCAATCGTTTCTATATCTTCCCCGCCTTTTCCGGCAGCAACTATCCCTTCGCCCGGCGCATCATGGTTCATAATTCCACTTTCAAAATTGCGTTTTTACCGCCGATTTAGAATAGCGTATTAAAAGTCATCGTCAATAGCCGGTTTTTGCAGTTGAATAAAAAAAATGTTTGTATTATTCTTGCCCGCAGAAAGGTAAAATCATGTCAAACACTTTTGGAAAAGTTTTCCGGGTAACAACCTTCGGTGAATCCCACGGCCCGGCCCTGGGCGCGGTCATTGACGGATGTCCCTCAAGGATTCCAATTTCAGAAAAGGAACTGCAAAACCAGCTTGACCGGCGGCGTCCGGGGCAAAGCAAGCTGACCAGCCAAAGGCAGGAAGCGGACCGGGTAAGCATTCTTTCCGGAATAGAAAAAGGGATGACGACCGGCGCGCCGATCGCGCTTTTAGTAGGCAATACCGACGCGCGCTCTTCTGATTACAAACGTTTCTCAAACGTTCCCCGGCCGGCGCACGCCGACCTGACTTACCTTTTAAAATACGGCATTTTGGCGGCCAGCGGCGGAGGACGGGCCAGCGCGCGCGAAACCGCGGCGCGCGTCGCCGCCGGAACGGTGGCGGAAAAATTGCTCGCCGTCAGACACGGCGTGCGAATCACGGCCTGGGTAAGTTCGGTCGGCCGAATCGCGGCGCCGGATTTAAGCGCCGCGCCGCCCGCCCGCGCCGCCGTGGATAAACACGCGGTCCGTTGTCCTGACGCAAAAACCGCGGAAGAAATGGAAGCTGAAATAGAAAAAGTCCGCGCCGCCGGCGATTCCATCGGCGGAATAATCACCTGCCTCTGCCGGCCGGTCCCGGCCGGCTGGGGCGAGCCGGTGTTTGACAAACTGCCGGCCCTGCTGGCGCACGCCATGTTATCCATACCGGCCGCAAAGGGCTTTGAAATCGGGTCGGGGTTCGCCGCGGCACAAATGCGCGGTTCAGAACATAACGACCTCTTTGTCAAAAAGGGGAAACGCCTGGGAACGCTGACCAACAACAGCGGCGGCATCCAGGGCGGCATCAGCAACGGCGAGCCGGTTTTCTTCCGGGTGGCCTTCAAGCCCGCGGCAACCATCGCCCGAAAACAGCGCACGGCTGATTTTAACGGCCGCCCGGCCCTGCTGGAGGGCAAGGGCCGGCACGATCCCTGTGTTGTTCCGCGGGCCGTGCCGATTGTTGAAGCAATGACCGCCCTGGTCCTGGCCGACGCCGCCCTGCGCCATATTCCGCCGGCAAAATGACGGCCGGCCGCCCGCCAAAATATTCCATATCAGCCGATGGGTTTCAGCAGGGATTCCAGATTTTCTTTTGTAATCAAATCCACGTCTCTCTGCTCTTCCAGGAACGGACGAATATCTTGCCTCACCTGGTTGATATTCAATTTGCCGATCTTGTCGCGCACGAGATCTTTCCACTGGCCGCTTTTAAATGCGCTTTTGCCCTCAGTCTGATCCAGCGCATTCTGCAACAACAAAAGATTTGGCTCAGGCTGCGGCCGTTGCGCCCGGTACCAGAGAAAGTCATACCAGTCCCTGCCCTTGCAATGCTGGCGCGTAATCAACGCGTGCAGTTTGCCGGCCATAAGCGACGGCAGGTCATAACATCTGACCACAAACATCCGATGACGTTCAATAACCTGATTCCGGGTCTGCGCCCCGCCCGGGGGGCGCGTATCAATCTCCAGTTTGATTGATAGTTTCTGTTGGACCATTGCGGCCAGTCCAACATCTTTGAGAACTTCGCCAATCTTGATCCAAGCTACGTGGACTGTCTTGCGGTCATTCAAAGTAACCGTGGCGTCGAGGCTGGCAAGCTGAAGATCCCGCTTTGTTTTGCTCAACCATTTCTCGGGGAAATAGTTATCTTTGGAATCAAGCGAGAAATCCAAATCCTCAGAAAATCTCGGCAATCCGTATAAAAATCTCAACGCCGTGCCGCCGACAAAAGCGATGCATTGGAAAGCTTCGCTTTCATGAAACGAACGCATTACCAGCACCTGCAGATATTCCCGAAGCACATTAAGGCGCTGGGCGGGATCTGCGATATTTCTGGTCAGACTGATAACCTCGTCTTTCATAATTCCTTTGCCCCTTCCATCTCCGCTTTAACATATACCCGCCAATTCTTGACAGCCCGGAGAAGACGGGACGATTGATACAATTCCGCATATTTTTCCAACTTCTTCCGTGACACGATTTCAAAGTTCTGGAATCGCATGCTGGCCATACGTTCTGTTGTCCACTCCCTGTTTTCAATATGCCAGAGATCCAGCAGGGCTTTCTCGGGAACGGCGATCAGAACCTTTTGGCCATCTATGTCTACGGTTTGGTAACCGGTAAAACAATCCGGTTTGATATGTTTGTATTGAAAACTTCCGAACTCATTCTTAAATAACCGTGGCACACGCGCGGTTGCGCTTGTGAACAAAACAACCTTCTCCGGAATCACTCCGTAATATCCCAGCGCCCAGTGAAAACTCAGGTACGATGGTGTGTAAATCCGGTTCGCCATTACTGCCGGATTCGGATTCACCTTCCGGTACAGCTCGCCCAACACATACATGCCGCGCCGAAGGGAAATAATTTTTCGCTGTCTGATCAGGCGGGACAACTGCATGCGCAAGGATTGCCTCGGCTCTCCCGCGAGTTGCACAATCGCTGCCAGGTCAAAATGCGGCATCTCCCTGACAGCCTTAATAAGCTCTCCAAATCTCATAATCATTAATATACATTATTGTATATTGTTGTAAATAATATTTTTATAATTTTATCCCCCCGCAAATCCGCAGGGAATAATTATTTGACAAGGGGGAATTAGATTTAACGTCATGCGTCCATAGTCATGAATATTCTTCCTATACAGCGCCCTGCATCCGGAACGGCTCCAGCGCCAGTTTGAACAGACCGTTGACCTGCTTAAAACCGGCCATGCTGGCGATTTTCCAGGAAATCCTGCGCGTCAAAATCAAGCATCGCATTCCGGGATTTGAGACCGGTGATTTTGTCAAAGCGCTTGAACATTTTCCAGAACCGGTAATCCCGTATGAACGCCGGCGGCGCGGATACATCAGCGCGGCTATTTAGCAATCCGCAGAAAAGAATCGACAGGATTACAGGATACTTTTTTATCCTGTAAATCCACTATTCCTCAGTTGGTCAACTGCCTGACTTTTCTTTTCACCTCAACTTTGACAACCCCAAAGTTGATTAAGGCGCTCTTTATATTCCATCACGTTAGAATATCGCGCGGTTTTTATCTGCCGAATCCGTATATTTTTTTCTTCTTTTGTTGCGCGGTTCCGGAAACAGGCCCCACGGCAATCATCGGGTTGGCGGCAGAGACGGTAACCGTTGCGGTAGATTTCTCAAGTTCATTTTCTATCTTGCCGACTGTGCCGTTAAACGAATCCCTGCTTCCGGGCTTGATTTCCCTGACGTCCGTGGGCAGGCCGATCTTGTCAAGTATCGCAATGAAGGGATCGGGATTCAGTTCTTCCACGTTCACCATGGTTTTCGGGTCCCAGACGCCCCTGGCCACGAGCATGGCCGCGGCCACCGGCGGCACGCCGGCCGTGTAACTGATGCCCTGGGATTCTACCTCGCGATAGCATTTCTTATGGTCCGAAACCTGGTAAATGAAAACCTCCCGTTTCTTCCCGTTTTTCCATCCCCTGACAAAATTGCCAATACAGGTTTTGCCGGTGTAGCTGGGCGCGAGCGTCTTCGGGTCCGGCAAAAGCGCCTTGACAACTTTCAACGGCACGACTTTTTGCCCCGCGCCGAGCGTTACCGGCAGATGTGAAAGCAAGCCGAGCGTGCGGAGCACGGTAAAAACATTGATGTAGTGGTCGCCGAATCCCATCCAGAACCGGATGCTGTTGGCGTCAATGTTTCTGGAAAGCGAATGCAGTTCGTCGTGCCCGTTCAGGTAAATCGGCTGGGGACCGACGACCGGGAAATCGTAAACGCGCTTGACGGAGTGCGTGGGATATTGTTTCCAGCGCCGGTCAATCCATGTCCAGACTTTGATAAACTCGCGGAAATTAATCTCCGGGTCAAAATTGGTGGCAAAATATTTGCCGTGGCGGCCGGCATTGACATCCATGATGTCAATTGTGTCAATTTTGTCAAAATAATGTTTCGCCGCCAGGGCACAATAGGCGTTGACCACGCCCGGATCAAAACCGACGCCGAGAATGGCGGTCAGACCATTTTTCCGGCAGCGGGCTTTGCGCTTCCATTCGTAATTGGCGTACCAGGGCGGGTTTTCGCAGACTTTGTCAGGTTCCTCGTGAATGGCGGTATCCAGGTAAACCGCGCCGGTTCCCAGGCATGCCTCCAGAACCGACATATTGACAAACGCATTGCCAAGGTTGATGACAATCCCGGCCCGGGCGGCCTTGATCAACCGCATGGTCGCGGAAACGTCAAGCGCGTCAAGCCGGCGGGAATAAAGCTTTTTTGACTTGTCCTTGACATGATTTTTCCTCTTAACGCTCTGGATGATCGCATCGCATTTGGATTGCGTGCGCGACGCGATGCAGATATCGCCGAGCAAATCGTTATGCATGGCTGCCTTGTGGGCCGCAACATGCGCCACCCCGCCGGCGCCTATGATAAGTATGTTTTTTTTCATAATTTCCTTTTCAAACATTTCCTCTATTAATCAGATTCACCAACACTTTGACGATGATATCCTTGTCCTTCGGCTTGCTTTCCGCGATCAGGAGTGTAAGCGCGACGAGCGCATTATCTGCGATGCGTTTGGTCCCGTCTTTCCGGTACAGAATCCGGTTAGCGTCCATGAACCAGACGAACAAGAAGGCGGCAATCCGTTTATTGCCGTCGGCAAAAGAATGGTTCTTGATCACGAAATATAAAAGATGAGCCGCTTTTTCCTCAATACTTGGGTAAAGCTCGTGCCCGCCGAAAGTTTGATAAATGGCGCCAAGCGAACCTTTAAAGGACGCGTCTTTCTCCTGACCGAAAAGCCCGCCACCAAACGGCGACTGTTCCGCCAACTTTGCAATGGCTTTCTTGGCCAACTCGTATGTCATAACAAAAGACGTTGTCAAGGTGGTGTCACGAAACGCCAATTGCCGATGGTCATACTGATCAAGAAGCGACAGAGCCAACGAGTAGTTGGCAATGATCTTGAGCAGACCTTCTGCTTCGTTACCTGCCAATTGCCGGTCTTGCATGATCCGGCCCATCAGGTCAACGGCTTCTTGTAGTTCTTTGAATCGCGTTGCCTGTTCACGCAGTCTCTTTTCGTTGACCGTATATCCTTTAAGAATATGGTCTTTGAGGACTTGCGTTGCCCATATGCGGAACTCCGTGCCACGCCGGGAGTTAACCCGGTAACCGACTGAGATGATCATGTCCAAACTGTACATCACCACGGGTTTATCTGACCCGGCAATATGCATTTTTTGCATATTGCTTTGCGGATGCAACTCTCCTCCTTTGAACACGTTATGAATATGACGCGAAATGACCGATTGATCCCTCTGGAACAGATCAATCATTTGGGACTGTGTCAGCCAGACGGTCTCTTGATGCAGGTTGACTTCCAGGCTGGTCCGCCCATCCTTCGCCCGGTAAATAACGATTTCTCCTCTCGTCTCCCCATTCTGCATGTTCGTCTGCATTATTTCCTTCTCCAAACGTTAAAGATCACCCACTACTGGAAGCGCGCCCAGCGCGCTGGAGACAGTCTGGCAAAACATCTGTTTTGTGTGTTTCTTTATGCCGAAACTCAGAAGTGCTTCTCGATTAACTGAATTGATTCGTTGATTTCCTCCTGCGTACCGAAGCCGAGAGAAATTTCAAATTCCTTTTTATGACAGACTGGCAACATAATCCTTGTATCCAAAACTTCTGACCGTAGTAAATGTTCCATCCAGCCTTCTCACGCAAATGGCCGGCATGGGCAGGCCGTTGAACCAGTTCTTTTTGACCATTGTGTATCCGGCCGCGTCCGCGATGCGGACAATATCGCCGGACTTCAGCCTTCTCGCAAGGCGGTATTGGCCGAACACGTCTCCCGCCAGGCAGGAACGGCCGGCAATCATGCACTGGAAGCGTCCCCGCCCCGGGGCGGCAATCCGCGCGCTGGTCCGATAAACCAGGTGGTCCAGCATGTGCGCCTCGGTGGAAGCATCCACGACGGCGATGTCAATTTTATTGCGCACAACATCCAGCACCGTCGTTACCAGCTCGGCGCAGCCGGCAATAACCGCCTCGCCCGGCTCCAGATAAACCTGCACGCCGAACCGCTCGCTGAATTTTTTCAACAGGCGGCAGAATTTTTCAAGCGGGTATTTCCGTCCGGTAAAGGTTACCCCGCCGCCCAGGCTGACCCATTCCAGTTTCTCAAGGAAACCGGCATAATTGCGCCCGATGAAATCCAGGGCCGCCGCAAAATTTTTAAAGTCGCCGTTCTCGCAGTTAAAATGAAACATCGCGCCGCTGACAAGGCGGGATACCCGCATCAATTCGCGCCGGTCCCTGACGCCCAAACGCGAATATTTACGGGCCGGGTCGGCCAGATCGTAATGCGAATAACTGATTCCCGGATTGATCCTCAGACCGATCTGCGGACCGCGCGCTTCGGCTCCATGGGCTTCAAGCTGGGAAACCGAATTAAAGATGATTTTATCGGCGAATTCAGCGGCGGCCTTGACGTCCTCCCTGGAAAACCCGACGCTGTAGGCGTGCGTTTCCCCCCCGAATTTTTCATACCCCAGGCGGGCCTCAAAGAGCGAACTGCTCGTGGTGCCGTCCATGTATCTGCGCATCAGGGGAAACACGCTCCAGGTTGAAAAACATTTAAGCGCCAGCACGGACTTTGCGCCCGAATAGGCGCGCACCCGCCGGATGATTTTAAGATTCCCGAGCAGTTTGCTTTCGTCTATCAGATAATACGGCGTGTTCATCACAAATCCCCCGCGCTTCGCGCTTTATTAGACCGCTGGAGGAGCCCCGCTGAGGCGAATTATCGCGCCAGCGGGGTGGCGCCCCTACAGGTTCATCATCTTCGCAAAACTGTCATATGCCTGCCCAGCTGCAGGCCAACCACGCGCTGTGCGTGGCCAGGTTTTAAACGGAATGATCCAAGGCGGCAGGCCGCCATCCGAAAATTTCCCGGCAAATATTCCCCGCGTCCCGTTCGCCGGCGTTATTCTCTTTTTCATCGTTTGGGCAACACGCCCTTTAGGCTTGCCATCAGGTTTTATCGCACGCCGTAGACGACGCCGTGATAGATGCGTTCATAGGCGCCCATGTCCACCCGGCCGTAGCGGATGCGCGCGGCGCCGTCCAGATCAACCGCGTTCGTCATCCATTCCTGGTTCGTGCCGGCATTGACGCAGGGAGAATCCTGCGCCAGTCGAAAATTATTATTGTCCTTATCCGCGAGCTGTGGATCGGACTCAATATTACCGGCGTAATAATATCCCTCGATTCCACTGGTCGGAAAGGTGTTAGTGGGCGCAATGCAGCTGTTGATTATTTGGTAAGAACCTTTGCCGTTGGAATTAAAATAAACATTACTATCAGACGATCCCACATTGAAATAACTGACGACATTTTCAATACAACCGGTATATGTAGAAGCAGCATAAAGATAAATTCCTCCAGCCTTATTACCTACTATTGTGCAATTCTGAACTTTTCCCCCTGTATTATAGATAGACACTGCATGCTGGCCCATGTTGCCATAGATTAGCGAATTACGCAAAACCGCATTGTCCTTCAAGGCCACGCCGCTGCCTATTAGATAGGTGCCGACAACTTCATTACTATAAATTTCACAATTATTAATGGAACTAGTAGATTCAAAAGTATGTATTCCGCCGCCCGTAACTTCATTCCCTGTTTTTCCCTGGTATACCGTGTTTTGAGCAACGACACAGCTCGCAACTATACCGCGTCGCAGAAGAATTCCTCCGCCATAGCAGTTATAGTTAATGTTCCCAATAACTTCACAATTGGTCATAACTCCACGCCAGACATAAGCCCCACCCCCGCTGGCCAGACTGCCAAACGTATTGGTAGCCACGCACCCTGTTATCCGACAATTTTTAACAGTATTACTGACATCGTTGGCCATATAAACACCACCGCCTGAAGTTGCACATCCGTTAGTAATCGTAAACCCATCCAACGTCTTCGCACCGCCACCCGATAAGAGATAAAAACATCCCCCATAGGTGTTCGTCGGCATCCCGTATCCTCCATCCACAATCGTTGCCTCCCGGCCTTTGACCCCGCGGATTGTCAGGGCGTTGGTTATCAGCACCTGGTTGGTCAGATAATACGTGCCGTTGGAGACTAGCACCAGTCTTGGTTCGTCGTTGGTCATGGCGGCATTGACCACGTCAATAATATTTGTTCCGGCCGTGGCCCAGTTGGTGTAGGGATCAACAGCGCCGGTCCATCCCGGCGTCCCGTTCGTCACCACGTAATGCATGGCCCCCGGACAGGCCGCCGCAACCAAAAGTCCCATCGCAACCAGTAATAATCTTTTCATCGTCAACCTCCATCTTTATGTCAATTCATCCGGAACTCCAGGATACGAACATCGCCCGGCGGAACCGTTATTTTGACCTCGGCCTCATTACCCGTTTTCCGCATCTCCAGCTTTTCTCCCTTGACCCATTCCGCGATTTTCTTCACCTCCGGGCCGCCGGCCGCCTTGTTCAATGTTACCCGCACATCGGCCTTTTTTGTATCATCAATCATTTCCTTTTGTCCACCCTTTTTGAGCACCCCCTCATTGTTGATCAGCGTTACCACCCAACCCCTGCTGCTCCTGTTCACCAAAACTTCCACATTTCCTTCCCACCGGACCGGCAACAATTCATCCCGCAGATGTCCCATCAGGTAGCCGAACATATTCAACATCCGATTGCGACTTCCAACTTCATACAAGTAATCAGGCGCGGTCAGGATCACGCGGCCCTTGCCGTATTCGTTCATAGTCGCCAACGCGTCTTTTTTGTTATCGCCGTCCGCGCGAATGATCAAAGGGGTTGCGCTTATCGGTTTCAGTCGCCGATATCCGAACGATTTCCGCTCGGCTGCCGCCTCTCCATCCAACAGGCTGTACCATATTCGACCTTCGCCGCGCTCGTTCAATATTTTGCATCCAAGAAATGCCTCGGGCAATGTTCCGTCGCTGATCTGTGCGGCATTTATCAACAATGTGCCGCCCTCGCTGACGTAGTCCAGCAGGCGCTGCGCAAACAATTTGTCCAAATCAACATTACCTACCAATAACAGAGTTCTATACGTCTTCAAAGTCTCCAGTCTGGCATTGTTCGTAAGCACATCAAACATATCGCCATAAGGAGAAGTCACCATCGTATGTCCTTCACTTCTGACATTGTCCTCCCAGGGAAACAAGGAGTTATTAACGGCTCGCATCATATAATCGCCTTCCGTGTAGGGCAAAATCCCCAAGATTCTATTCCTTGCGTAATTCAGTATGAATCCATGATATCGATCAAAGATCAAACCCACAGGCGTATAAGCCATGCCGCGGTCATGTTTTTTGACAATATTATCATATAATTCTTTACGGATTTCGCCGGCCGGCGACAGATAATAGTGTTTATCTCTCATAACTTTCACCAATGGATCGGTTTTATCGATATGGCGCCAATCATAAAGCGCCACATAAGTTGAGAGACGTTCGTTTTTACCAGGATATGGTTCGAGATCGTGTTCATCTCTGATCATATTGACGCCCGACATGTACGCGGCGAACAATTGCCGCCGTTGCAGCGAGAGAGATGTTCCGCTGTATGGCCCGAATTTTGTTCCCCTCCGGCATTCCGGAGAAAGGCACCCCGAATAGCTCATTGCCGAATCGCCCGCGACTCCGGCGGCATATAGCGCCAGATATGTCCGCCACGGCTTTCTGTATTGCCGCGCCGCCCCGCGCGAGAACGCGAGCTGCATGGGCGTGCATACAATTCCTGAAGCGCCGAGTTCCTCGCCGCTGTACGGGGCCCCAAGCTCCAATATCCAGTGATCCAGATAGGTTGCCGTCCCGCAGGATGTCCAGGGGCGGAATACCAGATGGGTAAGCGCCCAACTCCTGAAATAAAACATATTAATATTGGTATTAATGGTTGAATTGAAATAGGCGGCCGTAAATCCCAAAAATGCTTCCTGCCGGGTGCGCGGATATGGCAACCCCATTGCCATCCAGCATCTTTCGCGAGCTTTGTTGCCGAAACATTCATCGGCCATGAAACCGGCAAACCTGTCGCCGTACTCCTTTAAAAAACGACGGCAAACCGACGGAGCGATATCCAGAGGCCCAATCTCTCCGTACACGGCGAACGGCCTGTCTGTTTCATGCAGGGCACGATATATCACGGACTGTGGGTCAAAAAAATCGTATTCAAAATTAGTAATCTTATAAGGATATTCTCTGATGATCGGAGAGCTCCCGATCCGCATCAACGAATCCTTTATAAAGGGCTCATCTTCCAAGCCGACCTTCTGCCAAAATGACGGATAATAACATATGTCAAACCAGAAATCCTTTCCCAGAATCTGACGATTTGTCCAGACTTCAGGCAAGTCATAGCCGCCCCGCGCCGCGTCAGACGTCAAAAAGATATTTCCATCAGGCTGTTTCGCCCCGGGCGCAGCCGCCATGGGGCCAAAACTCCGGCGTACGAGTTTAACATCTAAGGCCGCTTTGCGATCTTCCAATTCCGATACCTTTGTGTTTGTCGCGTAAAATTCACTTATTGACAGGCCTCCCTTTATTTTAACCGCCGCCGCCAGTTTTTGCATATCATCCAAAAGCCCGGATTTTTCTTTTGCTATTTCATCGGATGCCGACAAATTGCCCGTGCTTTCAATCAAACTCTCCAGGTGACGCAAGGAGAGTTCCCTGAAAATCCGACGATCCATCGCCGCCTTTTGATCCTCAACTTTAATCACTTCATCTATTGCCTCATGAAATTCTTCCGGGGATAAATCAGCCTTTGCCTTGAATTTTGACTCCAATCTGCGCGCCTCATTCAAAATGGCGTCCCTGTCGGCATTCATGGCATCCGCGACATATATCTTTTCGGTTTCTCTGATTAATATTCCCAACTTTTGCAGGATTACTGCCTGATATGAGCCGAAAATAAAACGGGCCGAATTGTACAAATCGTGAAAACTGTCGGACAAGATCGGCGGCCAAGAGCTGTATTCTTTCTTAGACGACACTTTTCTGCAAAAATGCCCGCGAAACATCGTTCCCTCATCCGGCTTAATTTTCAAATCGGCAAGCGGAATGGCCATTTCCACGGCCCATGTGTTATTACTTCCGATTGCGGATGCTGCTTTCTTGGCGGCGCGGACGCCTCGCGAGTTCATAATAAACTGGCGTGTGGTAGATTGGAGCTCCATGTTCTCGTTAAAATGGAATTCCGTTTCATCGTCGGCCGGATCCTGCGTTGGATTGTAACCATGGCAGAGTAACGCAACGTAAATATTCTCGCAATCACGCATAATGAATGCTTCCGTCTGGTCGGACGCGGCATTACTGGAACCTCCTAAATGCACAAACAGGCCCGCCTTTGCGCTGCCGCGCCATTCTTCACCTTTGATTTGCCCGTCAATTTCAGGCGCTGTCGCTCTGGGCACAATCAGTGTCTCTACGTTCGTCAAACCGGTTATAACCGTAAGCGGTAAAAATAAAGCCACCAAAAACGATTTGCTCATAACTTTCATCCTCATTTCCTTTCATCTATTGATCCAATGTTCCCCCTTCGTTTGACGGCAGATCGTTTATTTATTGAAGAGCCGGTGGCAACATCCATTGCGTGGATTCTCCAGCTGCCGGCCTTGTCACTCAACGCCAGCGGCACAATATCCGTTGCGGCGCCGTTCCTTACAATCAGGTTTCGGCTATAATGTTTTTGCGCGATACCGTCGGGATTTTTCACCGTTATCCGAACCACGTGACATCCGGGTGATTCGGTTTTTAACCTGACGCTATATTCAATATTTCCGCCAATGTCGGCTTCCTGTTGTACATTCAACATTATTAAATCTTTCGGCTGTTCTGAGGGAAACAATGCCCATAATCCGGCCATGCCGGGTTTCAATTCATCGCTGATTCTGTCCTGATATCCGAGATAGCGGCCTGCGCGGACATTGTAAACATGTCTTTTCTCGGGCAGGATTATCACCAAGCCCTGATTCTTAACCGCAGGCGAATGACTTCTCAACATCCCAACATACCGGGTGTCATGATCGCTAAATACAACCAGTTCCCCCTCATACAAATCGCCCTTGTCGGTTTTGACAGAAAATTCCGGCGAAATGCCTTTTTCGCTCAGTTTGCCTGAAAACCGATGCCGCTGTTCAATATCTCCGGATTTCCCCCTCTTATAGCCCCTGACTTTATCTCCGACTATTTCTACGCTGTTCTTTTGCCATTCCGCCCACTGCATATCAGGAACCAGGGGTTTCCCATGTTCGTCATAAATTCCGGGGATTGTGTCCGCAACGACATGGCCGCCAGATTTTGAAAAGGCCATAAGAGCGTCTCGTTCCGCTTCCGACAACGCTATTGAACTCGGAAGAATTATCAGTTTATATTTTTCTCGCGTCAATATTCCTTGCGCCAGTTGCTCATAGGAGATAAACCGATATTGATGACAGAGATCCTCCAGAATTCTGATGAAATCAAGCGCGCTGTCATTGGAATTTCCATGCTTTGCATAATACGTCGCCGCGTGCAGACTGGATTGGGAATACAGGATCGCAATACCGCCCGTATCGCGTTTGGCATTCAAGAGCAGTTTCCCGATCCCGCCTTTGATCTCCAGAACCTCCGTGGACGTTGCCTGAAGGACCGGGAAAGGCTGAAATGAAGTCGGGTTCATCGTATCCGAGCAGAAAATACCGTTGGCGGCGCGTTCAATCATATTATACCACCATACTGTGTTCATCTCGTGAAACAATGTATGCCACGGCTCCCAATGGCCGTATTCTTTAAAGCTTGTCAAATTCCGGTACCCGCCGCACCAACGTCCGGTAATGGATTTGTTTTTATGGAAAGATCTTAATATTTCGGTCTGAAGGTGATCGGGATAGACGCCCAGAAAATCTAAATTTTGCGACAATTGCCACCAATCATAACCGGTAAAACTGGTTGTGTTAAAAAGCCCGTCAAAACCCACCCGCGCATCAGGGGCATATTCTCTCGCCGCAGCGGCGCCAGCCTGATGAATGCCGAGAAATACGCGCTCCATAAAGAGTCTGAAATCAACCCACCGTGCCGGTTGATCGAGCGCGCGTGCTTCCGCCAGCGTAAGCGGCGTTATTTCATTCCACGTTTTATATCTGCTTCCCCACTCGGAGTTTAGAGCCTCAAGCCGAAGATACAGCGCCTTAAGATATTTCCTGAATCCTTCCATGCAATGCTTGGAAAAACACATCTCCACGTCATTCAACGATAAAAAATTTTCGTCACCCAGACAATAAGCCGGCGGCCCAAAAACGACTGCCTCGCGTACAAGCCGATGAATTCTTTCCTTTTCCATGGTGATGTATTCCGGATCGCTCAGACACGGCGTCCGTTCGTAATGAGTTTTGTCCGCAGCATTCTCCCTGTACATATCCCCGCGATATGACGTGATCCAAGGCACCGGCTGGATGCCCGCCAAAGCATTGACCCAGCACAACATCCACGGATTGTTCAGGGAAGCATGAGTATCCGCGAATACTTTTGTGTACGCCAGATTCATGCCAAGCGCGCGCATTTCCTTGCGGGCATAATACCAAGGGTATTCATTGAATCCATCCTCCATCGTTAGAAACCCGAAATCATCCGCGATATATGGAATTTTCACGGGAATGAAAATTTCCTTATGACTTACTTCGTGGCCGGCAGCGTCATTAAGAACCAGGCGTCCCTTCATCAAACAAGTCAAAGGGCTTCTCGCGTCAATTTTCGTTTGGATCAACTTTTGTCCCGGCGGAGCTTTCTGAGTTATCTCGCCGAGAAGTCTTTCATACATGTCCCATAATCGGACATTTAAATACAATTCCTTCCTGGTATTTCCCTCTAACATTGTAGAGAGGGACATACTGGAGCCGGATTCCACAATAGCCGGGGTGACGGCAACCGAACTTATTTGCGCGTCTCCTTTTATTTCAAAAACACAAGTTCCCCAATCGAGGTTTTTGCCTTCCTTTTTTAAAACGATATCGGCAAGGTATTTGCCGGGCGCCAGGCTTGGAAGGGCGATCTCGTTTTCCCAAATATCTTTTTCCCACGCGATTTCCCCGAGATCGTTGCGTATTTTCACGCATTGAACGGCACTTTTGGCGTTGTAATCGCCATCAACCACTATTCGTTGATTCTTGACGGTCCATACGACGCTCTTTGCCGGATTTTTGCCGGATGCCCAGAGCACTGCTTTTGCCGCAAGTGAAAAATAATAATCCACCTGCCATATTCTCCATGCAGGTTGCGCCGGCAATGGCGGAACAAAATAGGTGTTTTCAGAATTTCCACCCAAGGACAATATTGCCACGCGCCCCTTGCCGAATTGTTTAAGGCTCACGATTGCCATGGCGGCTTCTCTGTCGGATTTATATCCCTCGCTTCCATATAAGGCGGTGAAAGGAATTCCCGAGCAAACCCACGATGAATCGGTTTGTCCAACGGTCGGCGCGGATTGAATGACGCCAGGCACATAGTTTTTCATGCCGGAACCGGTGAAACCGATGACTAATCCAGTTCCTTTCTCAACCTTCTCCAAAATGATTGCCTGTATGTCTGAGGGGAATGCCGCCCAGCACATGCCCCCCATAATCAAAACATCATAATTATTTGTCAAAATATTCTTCAGGCGTTGAACCTGATCCTGTTGGCTGAAACCGGCAAACGCGCAGACCGGGGTGCCGTCGAACTCTGGTCCGGTTATTCCGCTGAGCCTAGTGCGTCCAAAAGAGCCGAAGGTGTCAAAGGCCATATCCAAACATTGCGCCAATTCCACGGTATCGCGGTGACACACGCGCGGCGCAAGCGCCAATGTTTTTACCTGTCCGAGACTCCAAGGTTTTGCCCATTCTGTATGTGGGGTTACGTAATTCGTAGACACCTCCTCGAATTCAGGCTCATATCCCGAATAATGTGGAGTGATATTGGGAAAATATTTTGTCCACACGCGCTGCCTCACATTGCCGCAAAAAGTATTCGCGCCAACCATTAACATCCCGAAAAATGTCAACAGGAGTGTTTTATATTGAGTGGACATGCAAGGCTCCTGATTCCTTGACAGCTTTGGCCGTCAAGGAATGTTTTTCCGAATGATTAATTTTCCGCCAGAGGCGGATATCTGCCTATGGCATGACGGGTTGGCATCGCCCAAAAGTTTGCGAAAGCCGAACCGGTTGTTTTTGCGATTTTCAGCCTGTTCCGCAATACCGTCCGCAATCACCGCCGTTATGCGTTCACAATCACGCACGTTTCTTTGCCGGCTTTCCCCGGCATTCTTTTCTCAATTTCAAATTTCATCAAGGCAAGCTTGGATAAGGCTGTTGAGGCTGCCGGTGGCGAGGCAAACACATTGATCGCAAGCCCCGTAATAGAGCCGCAGTTCATCCTTGGCTTGATCCGCTATGGCGCCGCATGGAAAAACGGTATTATCGCAGTTGCCGTGCCGCTCGTATTCCTCTTCAGGCCCCAGAATATAACTGTTCGTTTTCCCGATCACTTTCCATGGTTCTTTCAAATCCAGCAGCATGGCGCCAATGTAATAATAGGTTCCTCCGGCAGGAGCAGAAACCCCGTGAATTATCACCAGCCAGCCTTTGTCCGTTTTTATGGGCGGAGTCGGCCCGATCTTTTTTTCGTTCCAGAACCGGTAATTGGCCGCCAATACCGGCCGAAATCCGCCCCAGTGCAGTAGATCGGGCGACGATGAAATCCAGAGGTCGCCGCTACAGCGGGTGTCGCCGCCGGGCCGGTCAAGCTTCCAGTATTTTCCGCCGATTTTTTCCGGAAAAAGCGATGCTCCCCGGTTGCGCGGCTGGGTAATAATCCCCATGCGTTCATAGGTTATAAAATCCATGGTCCTTCCAAGCATGCCCACGGGTGAGACGAAATCACGGACCATAACCGGCGTCACGATATAATAAACATCGTCTATTTTTGTAACGCGGTTATCTATGAAATGATGACAAAGGGACCAGGGAAATTCTTCGGACTGCACGCCAATGAAGTCTTCCATGCCAAGGGCGAAATGAACACCGTCGCTGCTTCTAGCGATTCTTGTCTGCCCAACATCCCGGCCATAGCCGCGTCTGGCCGCATGTTCCACCACCGAAACCAACAGCAAGGTTTCGTCATTGTAAATTACCGGCGAGGGATTGTAAAGCTGGGCTGTTCCGGGATAATCCTTGACATGCAGCAGCGGATTGGCCGGGTGACGTTTTAATATTCTTGCGGCGTCTTGCATATTTGCCTCCGATTATACCCTGGTTCCGTGACGGCTTTGGCCGCTGCGGAATATTTTTCCGGATGATCAATTTGTTGTTCATATGAAAAGGAAGGACAAACGGCGGTTGATGAGCGCACAACCAGTTCCGGCGCAATCTTGACATGCTGTTGTTGCACAGGCTTGCCGCTGATCATATCGCTTAATAAATCCAGCGTCTTTTGATTCTGAATGCGAATCCGGGTGTCTATCGTGGTCAGGGATACCGGGTAACACGAAGGAGGCAGCCGGTCGCTGTATCCGATCACCGAGATATCTCCGGGCACGGATTTACCGGTGCACAAAAGTCTTTTCATAACTCCCAGTGCCATTACCTCTTCCACCGTTAGAATGCCGGTCGGACGCGCAGCCTCCACCCACTTGTCAAATCGGCCAAGATCTATATCTTCGCCGTACGGCATATCTATAATCAACTCCGGCTTAAAGGGAATATCACGCTTGTCCAGAGCCGAACGATATCCCAAAACGGCCGTTGCCTTGAGATAATTATTCATCGCGGTGTTGACTAGGCCAATCCGGGTGTGTTTCAGTTCGGCCAGATGATTCATTGCCATGCGTATTCCCTCAAAAACATCTCCCATGACACTAAATATATTGTCCTCAAAAAGGTCTGTTCCTGCCAATATGAACGGAACCTGTCTGTCTTGAAGCCATGCTATATCGCCAATATCAAGGGGAACACAATAGATCAACAGCGCATCCAACCGCTTTTGATCCAACATATTGCGCAACAGGCAGGCAGAATTACGCAATCCCTGCCTGGGATAGGTAAAGGTTGACAAATGTATATGCCGGCGGTCGCAGTCGGCCATTAGATTCAATATCTCGTATGTAAAAACAACACCATTCACTTCTATGTCCTCTTGCCATGCCAAGCCGATTCTGGCGTCTTCCAGCTTTATTGTTTTTGAATGATTGGCAATAAAGGTGCCTTTACCATGTAATCTGACCAGTTTTTCCCCCTTGACCAGTTCGGCCAGCGCCTGGCGCGCTGTAAATACGCTTACCTTGTATAAGGCTGCCAACTCGCGTTCCGAGTAAAATCTTTCGTCCGCTTTCTTTTCCAATATCTGTTGCAATAAAATATTCTTTAATTGGAAATACTTGGGAATTTTAGAATTACCGTCCAATATTGATTCTTGTATATTCATTTTATTTCATGCGCCATGGTGCTCCATAGCTCTTTAAAACTAAAAATATCACTTAATTTATAAATTGCAAGATTTTTTTACTCTTTTTCGGTAATGTTCCAAGGCTGTGTTACCCCCAGGGGTAACACAGCCTTGGCTTGTTCACAAGATGTCCCGGAATAATATTGCAAATCTGCTTCAACATAGTAATTCACTTGCGTGAAGGAAATGCCGGCCCTGGTCATACGGCGGGCCAGCCAGTTGTGCCCGTTACAGTAGTGGACACAGCGGCCGGTGTCGTAACGGAAAAAGGTGCGATGGGTGAGTTTATCATGCCAGAAGAACCACTGCGTGATAGCGTCCGCATGGGCAATGTCGGGCAGGGCGCCTTGGATGATGATCCGGTCAAAACACGAATAGGCGCCGAGAATGTCCTCGGTATGCCGTTCAAGAAATGCATAATGAACCTCCTTGTTGTCACAAAGTTGTATCACCCGAATATTGCGCGAATTTCGTGCAATATTCGCTTTCGCTCAGGCGGGCATTGCCCGCCAGCGAAAGACGTGAGCGACGTAGGCCGCAACGCGGCTGCACGCCGTTTGCACCCGTTATGCGGGCGCCCGCTTTTTCTGATTTTATTTATTGACAATCACTGGTTTTTGCATAATTTTTACTCCAAACAGTAATAATTTTCAAAGGACTGAAATATGCTGGGGCGGATTTTTGATCTGTTTTCAAACGATCTTGGCATAGACCTTGGCACGGCGAACAGCTTGGTCTATGTCAAAGACCGGGGAATTGTGCTGCGGGAACCGTCGGTGGTTGCCATTCAAACCGGGACCAACCGCGTTCTGGCGGTCGGCGCGGAAGCCAAGCGGATGCTGGGCCGCACGCCGGGTAATATAACGGCCATCAGGCCGATGAAGGACGGCGTTATTGCCGACTTTGAAATTACCGAGGCCATGTTGCGCTACTTTATCCGCAAGGTGCAGGGCAACCGCATCATGGTCCGCCCCAGAATCATTATTTCAGTACCCAGCGGAATAACGGAGGTGGAGAAACGGGCGGTAAAAGACTCCGCTGCGCACGCGGGCGCCCGAGAAGTGTATTTAATTGAAGAACCCATGGCGGCGGCGATCGGCGTGGGGCTTCCGGTCCAGGAGCCGGCCGGCAATATGATTATTGATATCGGCGGCGGGACAACCGAGGTGGCCCTGATTTCATTGGCAGGCATTGTGTTCAGCCGCAGCGTCCGCGTGGGCGGCGACGAAATGGATGAGGCCATTATTCAGTATATGAAGAGAGCGTATAACCTTATGATTGGCGAACGCAGCGCCGAGCAGATCAAGATAAACATCGGATCCGCCTATCCCCTGGCCGAGGAAACCAGCATGGAGGTCAAGGGCCGGGACCTGGTGGCGGGATTGCCGAAAACGCTGACCCTCACTTCTGAAGAAGTCCGGGAAGCGCTGCGCGAACCGGTCATGGCCATCGTGGAGGCGGTGCGTTTCACGCTTGAGCGCTGTCCGCCGGAACTCTCGGCCGATCTGGTTGACCGGGGGATTGTCATGGCCGGAGGGGGGGCTTTACTGCACGGCATAGACAAACTCGTGGCCGAACAAACCGGGTTGCCGGTTCATATGGCTGACGACCCTCTCAGCGCCGTGGCGGAAGGGACGGGCATGGTTCTGCACGAGCTCAAGTTCTTGCGCAAAGTGGCCAGTTACGGCGCTTGACCAGGACTGCCGGTCCGGTTTGAACCCGCCCGCAAACGTTCTTCTCGCCGGAAGTTTTCACTCTCACATGGAATGGTGTCTCTCCCGCCGTTATTCCGCCGTCTGAATCCGTGAGGCGTATTTCATCGTTTGCCGCGTGAAATGCCGGATACGCTTTGCAAGACACGCAATATGAAACGCGATATTTTTATTTTTATCTTTTTTTTCATTCTGATGGGCGTTTTGTTCAGTCTGCCGCCGGAACAGACGAACGCCGTCTCGGGATTTATCCGGGATATTTTCGCCGTTCCGCAGGCGGGGTTCCGGCGGGCAAGCGACCGGGCAGGTGATTTCACCCGCAGTAAGCGAGAACTGGCGGATGAAAACAGGCGGTTGCGCCTGGAGAATGAAACTTTGCGCGATAAAATCCGGCAAAGCGAGCCGTTGGAGCGGGAAAACCGGGAATTGCGCGCGTTGCTTAAGTTGAAATCAACATCCGGCTACCGCCTGCTGCCCTCCCAACTGCTGGCGCGGGACGTCAACGGCTGGTGGCAGACGGCCCGGCTTGACAAGGGCGGGGAGGACGGCATCCGGCCCGGTCTTCCCGTCATCGGTCCGGATGGGCTGTTGGGTCAGATTGTTGACGTTTCCCGCACCACGGCGGACATGCTGTTCCTGACCAGTCCCAAGGTAAGAATCGCCGCCCGTCTTGCGCGTTCGGACGTTTTCGGGATTGTCCGCGGCCAGGGCGCGTCGTGGCAGGGCCCCGCCGTCTGCCGCTTGGATTATATCGCGAAGGATGCCGAGATCAATCCGGCGGACGAAGTGATATCTTCCGGTCTGGGCGGGGTTTATCCCGCGGGCCTGGTTATCGGCTATGTCAAGAGCGTGCAGGCTGACGCTTCCGGCCTTTTTCAATACGCCGAAGTTACGCCGGCGGCGGACTTCAGATCGCTGGACGTGGTTTTTATCGTTCTGCCTGAGAGGAACGGGCCGGCGCCCGGACAAACGGAACAGGAGCAAATAGCCCCATGAGCGCGGTTATTATGATGATGGCGATAGGATTCGGCGTGGTTATTGAGCAAACCATCCCCGCGCCGGCTTTTATCGGATTTGCGCGGCCGCCGGTTCTGGCGAGCGTGGCGGCATATTTTGCCCTTACCCATTCCGCGCCGGCGATGCTTTCGGCCGCGTTGCTCGGGGGGATAATCAGCGACAGTATCGGCGCTTTGCCTCCGGGCGGGAGCACGCTTGCGTTTGCGGCGTTCGGAACCGTTCTGTATTATTATCGCCATGCCGTTTTCAGCGGGAAGCCGATGACAAATGTTTTTCTGGGCGCCGTGATCGGGGCCGGCGTGCCGTTAATTGTCCTTTTCTTCCTCCTGTTCTCCGGCCGCACGCCTTTTTGTTTTCAGCCCGGACTGTTTATTCTTAAACTCATCGGCACGACGATTTACGGCGCGTTTTTTTTCCCGGCGATATACTTCCTGTTGAAGAAACTGGAGTTGATGACCGGCGTCTGCCCCTCGGATGATATTTCAGATGACATTCATGCGACTAACTGACCGGGAAAAAAAACGATTGTTGATCCTGGCGTTGATAATGTTCGGCAGCCTGGCCCTGCTGGCCGGCGCGATCTGGTTTATTCAGATCGGGCAGGGACATGACTATCTTCTCAGCCAGGACCGGCAGTCAATCCGCCGCGTGCGTCTGCCGACCGTGCGCGGACGGATCTTTGACCGGAATGGGATATGCCTGGCCGGCAACCAGCCGGATTACGGGATATGCATTTATCTTGAAGAACTGCTGCGTTCCGGCAAAAAACGTCCGACCGCCCGGAAAGCCTGGGACATGGTTCAGGAACTGGCCCGGATTACCGGCGTTGAGCCGCAGACCACCTTAAGGCGGATCAACGACCATATTTACATGCGCAAGCCCCTGCCCATGCCGGTCTGGCTCCATCTTGACCATAAGGCCATGGCGCGTTTCGCGGAAATCAGCATGCATTTTCCCGCCGCGGATATCGCGCTCTATCCAAAGCGCATCTATCCCTGCGGCGCCTTGGCCGGCCACATTATCGGATATGTGGGAACCGGCAAAGCCGGCGAGGATACCGAGCGGGATTATCACTATTATCTTCCCGACATGGAAGGCAAAAGAGGGCTGGAGAAAGTCTATAATAAATGGCTGGCCGGGAGCGCGGGCGGGAGTTTGATCCGGATTGACGTGGCGGGATTCAAGCATGACGAAGAAAGCATCCGCGAACCTGTTCCCGGCGGCGACCTGCGCCTCAGTCTGGATTTACGCCTGCAGCGTCTGGCGGAGGAGGCGCTCGCCGGCGAATGCGGCGCGGCGGTAATCGTGAATCCCGAAAACGGCGATGTTCTCGCCATGGCCAGCGCCCCGGGTTTTGATCCCGGTATGTTTTATCCGCATCTCGCGGTTCACACCTGGCAGGCCCTGGTGGAGGATAAACGCAAGCCGCTTTTTAACCGCGCCATATCCGGTTCGTATGCGCCCGGCAGCATTTTTAAACCGTTGATTGCCATCGCGGCCCTGATTCAGGGCAAGGCCACCGCGGACACGGTCCTGAAATGCGACGGTTCGCTTGCGCTCGGCGGCCGCGTTTTTTCCTGCCACGGGGGCGTGGCGCACGGCGACCTTGATATCGCGCGCGCGCTGGAAGTATCCTGTAACGTGTTTTTCTACAAACTGGGATTGCAGTGCGGCTATGACGCGATTTATCATATGGCCCTGGCCGCCGGGTTCGGCGAAAAGACCGGGCTTGACCTTGACGGCGAGTCCGCCGGTCTGCTTCCTTCCAAGAGCTGGAAACGGCAGACAAAAGGCGAGCTCTGGCGCGACGGCGACACCTGCAATATCGCCATTGGCCAGGGCGACCTGCTGGTGACGCCCCTGCAAATGGCGATGTTTGCGGCCGCCATCGCAAACGGGGGGCGTTTATACCGTCCCCGGCTTGTCATCGGCCGGAAACGGCACGACCAGAGCGAGTTTGAGCCTGTCCCGCCGATTCTTGAACGCGACCTGCGCTGGTCGGCCGATCATTTGGCGGTGGTCAGGGAAGGCATGCGCCGCGTTGTTTGCGAACCTTCCGGCACGGGCCATTTGGCCGGCCTGCCGCAGGTCGCAATGGCGGGCAAGACCGGCACGGCCGAATTCGGCCGGAAGGGCTCCGGCCGGCAGCGCGGCTGGATGATTCTCTTTGCGCCTTTCGCCCGTCCGCAGTACGCGGTTGCCATGGTCATGGATGCGGCTTCCGGCAGCGGCGGGGCCGACGTCGGACCGCGGCTGGGAAAAATGATGGCGGAAATTTTTGCGGACGAGAGGCGGAGCGCAGAATAAATGCCGCAAAATTTGAAAACAGAAACCAGCGCGGAAACGGAATTTTTTTATCCGGATTTTCAATGTCATCTATGAGGAACATAATTCAGCAATTGCGCCGCTTGAACTTTCCGATTCTGGCGGCCATGTTTGTTCTGCTCGGCCTGGGCATTGTGTTCATCTACAGCGCCACTGCCAACATGGCCGATCGGGAGGGCATACGGCTGTATGAGAAACAGATCGGATGGGCGGCGCTGGGTTTTGCCTGTTTCCTTGGTTTTGCCCTGACGGATTATCATTATTTGACCCGTCTGGCCTGGTGGATCTACGCGGCCGGCCTGATCCTGCTGGCGCTGGTTTTTGTGCCGCATATCGGGCTGGAGATGTACGGGGCCAAACGCTGGCTGCAGGTGGGCGGGGCGCGTCTTTTCCAACCGGCGGAATTCATGAAAATCGCCCTGGCGATTGTGCTCGCCCGTTTGTTCGGCTGGCCCGGCCGGCCGGTGCGCCGCTTAAGGTATGCCGTTATCGGCGTGCTTGTCACCCTTTTGCCGGCCGCGCTGATTATCAAGCAGCCCGATCTGGGCACGGCAATCGTATTTTTCCCGGTCCTGCTGGGCGTGATGTTCGCCGCCGGCGCGCCGGGAAAAACAATATTCTTTTTCCTGGCTACCGCCGGCTTGATCGTGCTGCTGGCGCTCTCCGTTGTTTTTCTGCCGGCGCGCTTCGGATTGCCGGAGCAGGAGCACAAGGAATTATTGATGCGCGCCGGCATCACCCCGTACCAGCGGGAGCGGATTCTCGTGTTTTTTGACAGCGGGCGCGACCCGCTCGGTTCGGGATGGAACAAGGCCCAGTCGCGGATCGCCGTCGGCTCCGGCGGCTTGTTCGGCAAAGGTTTTCTGCGGGGCACCCAGAATATACTCGGATTTTTGCCGCGGACGGTCAAGCCGACTGATTTTGTCTTTGCGGTGATCGCCGAGGAAAAAGGTTTTGCCGGGGTCCTTTTTACCCTGACGGTTTTTGCGGTGCTGATTTACGGCGCCCTGCGGTCAGCCGCGGTGGCGCGCGACAAAATGGGCAGGTTGTTATGCGTCGGATTGGCGGCCATGATTTTCTGCCATATTTTCATCAACATCGCCATGACCGTTGGTTTGGCGCCGATTACCGGCATTCCGTTGCCGCTGATCAGTTATGGCGGCACATTTATCGTAAGCACCATGTCGGCTTTGGGCATCGTGCAAAGCGTGCATATCAGAGGAGATTGGCAGTCTTAACAGCAACGTAGAGCGGAGAGCGGTCGCAATGGTCTTTACATGCGCGCCATGTTGTCCGCTAAACGCTGGTCTTATAACAGAAAGGCAGGGATTCATGTTTGGTTTTCGCAGAAGAAAAAAAACAAACCGCAAGGAAATTATTATCAGCGTGGAAAAACTTGAAATCAGAGTCGCCGTGCTGGAAAACGGAGTGTTGGAGGATTTCAAAATTGAGCACCCCACCGAGGAAAGAATTGTCGGCAGCATCTTCAAGGGAAAGGTGCAGAATCTTGAGGATGGTCTGCAGGCCGCTTTTATTGATATCGGCATGAAAAAGAACGCTTTTCTCCATTATTGGGACATGTTCCCGGAGGACGTGGCGCGGATTGAGGCGATAGACGGCGGCAGCGGCGGAGAAACGCGTTCTCATTCACGCCGCCGCAATTATTCCCGGGAGGAAATCGCGAAACATTATCCGGTCGGCTCCGAAATCATTATCCAGATTAACAAGGGCCCGATCGGCACGAAGGGCCCGCGCGTAACGGCGAATCTCAGTATTCCGAGCAGGTTTTTCGTGCTCATGCCGGGCAGTTCGCTGCGCGGCATATCGCGTAAGATAGAAGACGAGAAAGAAAGGAAACGTTTAAAAAAAATACTCCGGCGCCTGCCTGTGCCGGAGGGATGCGGCCTGATAATCCGGACGGCCGGCGTCGGCGCGTCCGGGTCAAGCTTTGTGCGCGATATGCGTTCGTTGCTGGCGGCCTGGCAGGCCATTCAGACCGCCGCGGCCGGCAAGCCCGCTCCGGCCTGCTTATACGAGGAGCCCGACCTTATTGAGCGCGTTGTGCGCGATTCCGTCACGGAAGACCTGGACGGCATCATTGTTGATTCGGCGGAGGAATACGAACGCATCAGGAATATTCTCGCGGCTGTTTCGCGGCGCGCCCGGGGTATTTTGAAACACTATGACGGCGTCCGGCCCGTTTTTGAGCATTACGGAGTTGAACAGCATCTGGAAGAAGCGTTCCGCCGCAAGGTGGTGCTCAAGTCGGGCGGTTACATAATTTTTGACGAAACCGAGGCGCTGATCGCCGTGGACGTCAACACCGGACAGCATAAGGGCGCTTCTTCGCAGGACGAAGTGATTCTCCAGGTCAATACCGAGGCCGTGCATGAGATCGCGCGGCATTTACGCCTGCGCAATATGGGCGGGTTGATTGTCATAGATTTGATTGACATGCGGCACAAACGGCACCGCAATGCGGTTTATCACGCCCTACGGGAGGCGCTGAAGAAAGACAAGGCGCGCACTCATATTCTTCCGATTTCCCAGTTGGGCTTGCTTGAAATGACCCGCCAGCGCGTGGATGAAAGCATAGAATCCACCATGTATATGAACTGCCCCTATTGCAATGGAAGGGGAAGCGTCAAATCATTGTTTAATATGAGCGTTGAAATCCAGCGCCGGCTTTTGGCCATCATGCGCCAGTCTCAGCGCGGTGACAAGGAGAGCCTGGCCCTGCGGATCACCGTCAACCCCACGATCCTGACCCGCCTGCGCGAGGAGGACGAGGAACTGCTCCTGAAAATGCAGGAACAGTTTCACGGCCGGCTCTCTTTCCGGCCGGACCCCAACTGCCACATGGAGGAAATCTCAATTGTCAACGCCGAAACCGGCCAGGAGTTGTTTAACAACCGGACCCGCTGATGCTCTTCCGCCGCGCCTCCGGTTTGCCGGAAGATCGGAGAATATGCTTGGTCAAACCGCGTTGAGGTGATAAAAGAAATGAAATCGCGCGCGGTCGGGTGAAAAACGGAGAAAGACAAGCGCCGGCTGAAATCGGCAATCGGCCGCAAACGGCCGGCTGCAGTCTTAAACGCATTTTTTGACAGCATAAGAGAGTGAATGCCCAACTTACAGGGCGGCTGCGCCGCCATCCAGAATTTGCCGCCGGCGGCGCCCTCTCCGCCCGGGGCGCATTTATCGTTTTGCTGTTTTCAGCCTGTCTTGCCGTTGCGTCGGCGAAGGGCGCCGGCCCGGCGGCAGTCGCGGACAATATCTGGATGTTGCGCGATAACGATGTGATTGACGGCCGGGCCCTGGCGATCCGGCTGAACGAGCAAGCCGACGATGTTTCCGTCTGCCTCCGCGATTTTTTCTCGGAAAAAACAGAGCGCCTGCTGGCCGATTACGACGGCGTTAATCCGCCCGGCGATGAGCTGCGCCAGTCCCTTCTCGCCGATTTAAACCGCGTTATCGTGGAATCGGAATGGTGCCAGGAACCGGTTCTGCAAAGGGCCGAACTCTCCGTTACCGCCCGGAGCCTGATCAGCCAGAACCCGCGCGGTTATGAGCGCATGCATCTGAACCGGATGGTGCTGGAGGAGATTTTTTCCAATGAAATCGCCGGCCGGCCGGAACGGGCCTGGATGCTGGGGCCTTCGGACCTGTTGAACCTGCCGGATTTTGCGGTCAAACTGCGCGAGGCAAAAGACCCGGTTTCGGCCTATCTGCGCGACCATTTCTCCGAAACTGTGCGGCGGCAATTGCGCGAATATGACCCCGCGCTTCCGCCCCCTTCCAATTTCCGTGAAAATCTGGCGAACGGACTGAATATTATTCTGCAGAGCGACCGGTTTTATGAAGAAGAACGCTTTGCGGCGGTGAAACTTTCGGCGCGCACCAAGGGCCTTGTTGAACAACAGGCGGCCGGACTGGCGCTGGTCAGGCTCAACCGCTATCTGCTGGAGGAAGCGTATCCCGGCTGTATTACCCCCATAGAAGCCGTGCCGCTGGATATGCGCGCGGACAGTCTTGAATTTGACAGCGCCAGCAATCTGATCATCGCCGCGGGCCATGTCCGCCTGCAGAAAGGCGACGAACTGTTGCGCGGCGACCATGCGATCATGAATCTTGATTCATACGATGTCCTCGCCGAGGGCAACGTGCAGTTTGAAAGCGGCAGCGACGTCTGGATCGGCAAAAAACTGCGCTATAACTTTCGCTCCAAAAAAGGCGATTTCGGCGTTTTTTCGGCCTACATGGAGCCTTTCTATGTCCACGCCGAGTCTTCCAAGCGCATCAGCGAAAATGAATATTTGCTCAAGGATGCCGTGCTCTCAACCTGCGAAGGCGAACACCCGCGGGCTTTTTTCCGGGTCAAAAGCGCCCGGATTATTCCCGGCCGGCACGTCTATGCCCGCCATGTAACCCTCTACGTGGGTGGGGTGCCGATCATGTACAGTCCTTACTGGGCCCAGAATATAGGCGACCCGAATTTCATCAGTATGGTGCCCGGTTACAACAGCCGCATGTGGGCATTTCTGCTCACGACCTTTAATTACCGGATCAGCCGCCATATAGAGGCCAAGTCGCATATTGACCTGCGCGCCCGGCGCGGCGTCGCCGTCGGCCAGGACATCCTCTGGTCATCCAGCGGCAACGCCAAGGGGCTTTCCACCGAAAAATACATGGGCGAGCTGGAAGACGAGCCCTGGTCTTTCGGAATGCGCTCCATGAACCGCTGGGAACATCCCGAAGAGGAGGAAGATGATCAATGGAGCGGCGACCTGATCACTTACTATGCCCACGACCTCTGGCCGGACGAAGGCAATGAGTATGACTATGCCGTTCCCGAGGACCGCTACCGGGTGCGCTTGTCGCACAACCATAATCTTGACGAGCGCGATTATCTCATGTTGCAGGCCGATTATCTCAGCGACCCCTATCTGGTTGAGCATTTCTTCCGCCAACAGTATAAAACCGACCCGGAACCGGATAATTACCTTGTCCTCGGCCGGCGCGGCAGATATTATTCGGCCAGTCTGCTGTTCCGGCAGAGGCTGAACGATTTTTACACGACCGTCAACCGTCTGCCGGAAGCCACCCTGGATTTCACCCGCCAGCAGATCTGGGACACGCCCTTTTACTATGAAGGCAAGCACACCCTCGGTTATCTTTCAAAGGAGTGGGAGAAAAAATATACCAACCGGACGGATTACTCCGTTTTCCGGTTTGACACCCCCAATACAATTTATTATCCCACCAAGCAGTTCGGCTTCCTGAATATCATCCCGCGCGCCGGATGGGACGGCACTTTTTATTCGGCCGGCTGCGACTATTACACCAATATCACCACAACTTCCTATTTGGACACCAACGGCGTAACGAAAACAAAAATAACCACCAATGTCTTCACCCGCGCCGGCGACGCGCAGTTCCGCTCCATGCCGAAGCTGGGCGTGGAGACCTCCTTCAAGGCGTTCAAGGTCTGGGAAACGTACCCGGGCACGGTCATTAATCATATCCGGCATATCGCCGAGCCTTACGCCGATTATTCTTTCACGCCGGAGCCGAACGTCCTCAGTTCCAATCTCTACCAGTTTGACAGCATTGACGAGCGCGGCAAGCTGAACGAGGTTAAATTCGGGATGCGGAATAAAATCCAGACCCAGCGTTTCGGCAAACTCTCCCCTTCTTCGCGCAGTTATGTGGTCGCCGACCTGATTAATGCCGATATCTGGACCTCCTATCGGATCGCGCCGGAAAAAAATCAAAACCTGTTCAAGAATATAAGCTATGACATCCGTTCCGCGCCGGTTGACGGCATGGAACTGTACGTGGACGGCGAGTTTGACCAGTATGAGAGAAAATTCCATACCATTAACACGCGCCTGGCCGTTTTTGATGACCCGGCCTGGCGTTACGAGGTTGAACACCGTTACCTTCAGGACAGCAACAGCCTGCTGAACAACGAGCTTAAACTCTCGCCCTTCGCCAACTGGGCCTACAGCATTTATCTGCGCTATGATTTCCACGACCAGCACATGGAAGCATACGGTTTCACGGTCCAGAAGACCATGGATTGCATCGTCACCAAAATCGGGGTTGAACAGCAAACCGACGACGATTTCACGGTCTGGCTCCAGTTCTGGTTCACCCAGTTTCCAAAGGTCCGGATGGACGTGGGGTTGTAGCGGGAGCCGTCCGCCGGGTCTGGCCGGGCCTGAATATGTGTTTATAGCGTGAGCCCCAAAAAAAGACCGTGAGCCCAGCGGTCAGGGCGGAAATCAGGAACCACCGGAAAAAAAATGATTAACAGCGAATTGGTTTTCGGGCACAATCCCGAGGAAAAAATCGTGGCGGTTGAGGCGGACTGCGGGTCTGATCCTTGTCGGGTTGTGGTTTTTTCCCGGGGAAAAACCGGAGTCAGCAAGCGCGGCGCGCCTTTCCGGCCTTTCATGATCGTTGAAAACGAAAATCTGCTGGAGGGTCTGGACGGCAAGTTCACGATTCAAAAGCTGGCGGGCGGCGGCCCGCTTAAAATTGCCGTCTCTTTCCAATCCTGGCCGGAATGGGAGCGGGCGAAAAAGCGGCTGGTCCAGAAAACGGGCAAAACCGCCGGCGCGCCCGACGCGCCTTTTATCATGCTTAACGATCCCGTGCACCAGCACCTGGTTTCTTCGGGCCGCACCTTTTTCAAGGGCATGGACTTTGAGGATGTGCGCCGGATGCAGATAGACATTGAAACCCATACCGCGCCGGGTTTTGAATTCAGCAATCCTTTCCGCGCCGAAGACCGGATCATCATCATCGCCATGCGCGACAGCGCCGGCTGGGAGGAAATCCTCGCGGAGGGGCCGGGCGGCGAAAAAGAGCTGTTGAAAAATTTTGTCGCGCGCGTGCGCGAACGCGACCCGGACGTAATAGAAGGCCACAATATTTTCAAGTTTGACCTGCCTTACATTTCCGCCCGCGCCGAGCGGCATAAGGTTGATTTAAAGCTGGGGCGCGGCGGGGAAACAATGCGGTCGCACCCCAGCCGGTTTGCGCTCGGCGAAAGAATGGTTTCTTTCGCCAAGCCCGAAATATACGGCCGGCACGTCGTTGACACTTATTTCCTCCTGCAGGCCTATGATCTGGCGCGCCGCTCGCTGGAAAGCCTCAGCCTGAAGGCGGCGGCGCGCCATTTCGGGCTGGCATCCGGCGGACGGGTTTATATTGAGGGCGACCGGATTTCCGGGGAATTTGACCGCAATCCGGAGCGCGTTGCCCGCTATGCGCGCGATGATGTCCGCGAAATCGCCGCCTTGAGCAATCTGCTCTCGCGCACTTATTTTGTCCAGGCCGGGGTGTTGCCCTTCAGTTATCAGAACATCTGCCTGCGCGGCAACGCCGCCAAGATTGACGCCCTTCTCCTGCGCGCTTATCTGCGCCGGACAGCGGCCCTGCCGTATCCGGGAAAAGCGCGGAAATTTGAGGGCGGTTACACCGATATATTCCGGGAAGGCGTCATCCGCAACGTCCACCATTGCGACGTCAGCTCCCTGTATCCATCCATCATGCTCGTCAGCAAAATAGCGCCGGACCGCGATGAACTCGGGCTTTTTCCGCAGATGCTTGCCTATTTCCGCGAATACCGCCTTGAAGTCAAACGGAAAATGCGGCAGAGCAAATCCCCGGCCGAGAAGCATCGTTTTGATTCCCTGCAAAGCGCGTTCAAAATACTGATCAACTCGTTTTACGGCTACCTGGGTTTCGCCCAGGCGCGTTTCAATGATTTCAACGCCGCCGAGCGGGTTGCCGCCGAGGGGCGGGCCATAATCAAGGACATCATCAACTGGCTCAAAAAAAACGGCGCGGATCCGGTGGAGGCCGATACCGACGGCATTTATTTTGTCCCGCCGGAGTTTAAATCCGAAAATGACGCGGAAAAATTCCGCGGAAAATTGAGCGCGGCCCTGCCCGCGGGCATTGATTTGGAATTTGACGGCGAATATCCGGCCATGTTCAGTTATAAAATAAAAAATTACGCCCTTTTGACCGGCCAGGGCGAGATCATCATCAAGGGCGCCGCCTTGAAGTCGCGCGGCCTTGAGCCCTATCTGCGTTCTTTCCTGCGCGATTATCTGCGTCTGAAACTTGAATCCAGGGACGCCGAAATTCCGGGGCTGAAAACGCAATACGGGGAAAAAATAAACAAGGGCGGTTTTGCAATCGCCGAACTCGCCAAAACCGAGACCTTAAAGGATGCGCCCGCCACTTACGCGGCCAAAATCGCGAAAGGCGGCCGGGGCAGAAACGCCGCCTACGAGCTGGCCCTGCGTTCGGGCCGCGCTTACGAAGCCGGCGACCACGTTTCCTATTATATTGCCGGCACGAAAAAAAATGTGGCCATGCACGCGGCCGCCCGCCTGGTCGCGGAGTGGAGCCCGGCAAAACGCGATGAAAACCTCCTTTATTACCAGGCAAAACTTGAGGCGCTCTATAAACGGCTGCAGTCCGGACAGGGGCTTTCCTCCGAAAAAGACGCGGATGGTTAGGCCATGCCGGCTTTCTTCAGGTCCGCGTTTTTTTTCGGACGCAAGGCAGTTCTGCGTAATTTCCTTGTAAAAAAAAGGGGTTGATTATACTCTCTTGCCATGCGTGATGGTTTTACCCTGATAGAAATCCTGGTCGTGGTGCTGATCATTTCCATTCTGGCCGGGATCGTGGGCTTGAGCGTTCTGCGCCACCCCGGCGAGGCCAAAGTGACGGCTGCCGTCATGCAGATCAAAACCTTCAAAAGCGCCCTCCAGCTTTATCGGATGGAACACAACCGTTATCCGACCCAGGAGCAGGGTCTGAAGGCGCTCTGCGTCAAACCCACCGCGCCGCCCGCGCCCGAAAAATACCCGGCCGAAGGTTACCTTGAAAGCGTCAACCTCCCAAAAGATCCCTGGAAACATGACTTCATTTATCTTTCCCCCGGAAGGAATCAGGAGCCATATGAAATCATTACCTATGGCAGCGACGGCGAGCCCGGCGGCGACGGAACCGCCGCCGATATCTCCAGCTCGGACCTGTAGGGAAAGACGGAAGGCGGAAAGCAGAAGGCAGAAAAGTGTTCCTGAATGTAAAAATTCCGGCCTTCAGCCTTCAGTTTTCAGCCCTTCGGGCTTTACTCTGCTTGAAATCCTGGTCGCTCTGGTAATCGTGGCTATTGCCGTTTCGGCAGCGCTCGGTTCCCAGATCAACGTCCTTAAAATTGAGCAGAAATCCCGCGCCCTCCGGATTTTCCGTTTTGAAACCGAACGCATTTTTTCCGCCACCCGCCGCGCGGAAAACGAGCAGCACCTGGCGGAATTGCTGGCAACCAACAACCTCTGCCGGCTGAAGTCGGCGCCGCTGCAGATTGAAGACGGCACAAATGTTTTAACCTTCACCAGGCACGAGTTGAACGCCGAAGCCCTGCCGTCGTTTTCGTCCGTCTTTTACATCCGCCCGCCCGCGGTTTCCGACCCGGCGGCGGCGACGGACGGAAAAACTTTGCGCTCCGGGCGCTGAACCGGCACAATCCAAATTTATTTTTTTTTGCCCGATAAACCTCATGCGCCTGAAAATATTCATTAAAACCTACGGCTGCCAGATGAACGAGCGCGACAGCGAAATGGCGGCCGTGCTTCTCCAGCGGCGCGGATTCACCATCGCCGATTGCGAAAAACAGGCGGATATTATTATCCTCAATACCTGCAGCGTCCGCGCCAAGGCGGAGGAAAAGGCAATCGGGAAAATGAGGCTGCTTGCCGCCGGCAGAAAAAAGGGGCGGAAAAACCTTATCATTGGCGCGGCCGGCTGCATGGTGCAGAGAATGCAGGCGGATATTTTCCGCCAGGTTCCGGGGCTTGATTTCGCGCTCTCGCCCTCTGCCTTTGCCGCCGCCGGAGATGTTATTGAAAAAGTTCTGGCCGGCCGGCGGCCGGCCGCTGATTTTTCTGAAGGCCGGCCCGCTGGCGAAACAAACACCCACTTTGAAAACAAGGTGTCGGCGTTTATCAACGTCTTGTACGGCTGTAACCGGCATTGCTCGTATTGCATCGTGCCCGCGGTGCGCGGCCGCGAGTGGAGCCGGCCGGCGGCTGAAATCATCCGGGAAGCGGCCGAAGTGGTCCGGAACGGCGCCCGCGAAATCATTCTGCTGGGCCAGAGCATTCTGGCCTACGGCCGCCTCAACCCGGTCTGGAAAAACGAACCGGAATCGCCCCTGGGATTTACAGAGCCTTTCCCCCGCCTGCTGGAAGCCCTTGCCGCCGTCAACGGATTGAAACGTCTGCGTTTCATGTCAAGCCATCCTTCCGGATGCACCGATGAACTCGCGCGTTGTTTCGGGGAACTGCCCGCGGTCTGCCCGCATGTTCATCTGCCCCTGCAATCCGGCTCCGACCGGATTTTAAAAATGATGAACCGCGGCTACACCGCCGCGGAATATCGCGGCGCCGTCGCCCGCCTGCGCCGGCGGGTTCCGGATATCGCCGTAACCACCGATATCATCGTCGGATTTCCCGCCGAGACGAGGGAGGATTTTGACTTGACCCGCGCCTTCATGGAAGAAATAGGGTTCAATAACGCTTTTATCTTTAAATACAACCCCCGGCCCGGGACGAAGGCGGCGGAATTGGACGATGACGTTCCTTCTGCCGAAAAGTTGCGCCGGAACCATGTCATCCTTGAGGAACAGAACCGGCGCAGCCTGGAGCTGAACCGGAAACTGCTCGGCCGGGAATGCCTGGCGCTGATTGAGGGCCGGAGCCGGCGGAATCCGGACCGCTGGTCGGGCCGCACGGATGGGAACGTCCTGGCCGTGTTTGAAAAAACGGACGGATGCCGGCCGGGTGGACTTGTCCGGATCAAAATCAACCGGGCCGAAGCGCAAACATTATACGGCGCGCCGTGTTGAGCGCCGGGCTGCGGAAATGAGCATCAGATCGCGGCCGAATTTTCAAAATCAATGCTGAAAGCTGCGGGACGGCACGGCATTTGCCTGCCCGACCGCGAACTGGCCTGCGCGCCGGCGCAGTCGGCGGAGGGAAAAAATTATCTGGGCGCAATGCGCGCGACGGTTAATTGCGCCCTTGCCAACCGCCAGATTCTGACCCAGCTGGTCCGGGATGGATTTCAAATGATTTTCGGAAAAATGGACCTGCCGCTCCTTTATGATGTTTCGCACAATATCCGCCACGTTGAGGAGCATGTAATCGGCGGCCGGAAACAGACGCTTTATGTGCACCGCAAAGGCGCCACGCGCGCCCTCGGGCCGGGCAATCCGGCCCTGCTGCCGGAATTTCAGACAACGGGCCAGCCGGTCCTGATTGGCGGCACCATGGGCACGGCCTCCTACATTCTCGCCGGCACTATTCAGCAATAGTGGTTGTAGACGTAATTTGCCCAGTACATGTAGTAATTATACAGGTAATTGGCGTACGAACTGTTGCCGTAATACATGTAGTAACAATATTCAACGTAGGCGTAATAATAATAGGCATAAGCCAGAGCCACGTAACTGCCGGTCCGGAGGTAGTAATTGTAATAATACGAGTAATAATTGTGATAATACGAGTAATAATACGCGTAGTAATATAAGTTGTAATAATACTGCGCGTACTGCATGTAATAATTGTAATAATAGTTGGCGGAAGAAGAATCGCCGCAATACAGGTAATAATATCCGATGGCATAGGCGTAATAGTAATAGGCATAGGACAGGTAGTAGTAACTGCCCGTGGATTGATAGGCAGACCAGTATTGCCCGTAAAGCCCGTAATAATACATGGCGTATTGGTAATAACTGCTGCTGCCGCCGGTGAGTTTCAGGGTATGCGTCCAGGAACCCTGGTTGTATGCCTGGCACACATAGTTATAGCTTACCAGGCTCTGACCGTACCAGGGGTCATTCACATAAACCGAACTGCCGGAAGTCCCGCGTAATACGGCGATGTGTCCGCCGCCGCTGTTCCATCCATAGCGGATCAGGACGGGGCGCGAGTTGTTTATTTCGGTGTTCAGATTGTTCAGCGACATCCGGGACGCGGAGCCGGAACTGCTGATATTGCCGAAATGCTTGAGAATTTCGTCGCAGCCGTGCATGCTGGAATCAGTGGAACCGTAAAGATAATTGGGTATGTTTCGGCCGCCGACCGCCCAATTTGCGATGGCCGTCTGGGAATATGAATACCCTTTGAACGCCAGCACCATCTGGGAGCCGGCGTCCCAGCACCACTGGTCCTTTTCCTGTTTATACTGGGGAACGTTCAGCTTGGCCCCCGGGCAGGCGCCCGTTGCCGTCAAGATGCTGATCACGGCAACGGCTATGAACTTTGGCGTGCAATGGCGAATATTCATGATGCGTTTCCTCCTTATTGTGAATTGCATTATTGGTCAGACCCTTTAAGGGCATCCCGCACAACCGGTTTCAACTGGTTCATTGCGTCATCAATCGTTCCCAGCGTGGCATAATCGGCAACGGCCGGCGTCTGTTTGGCGCCCATTTCCGGGGCGTTCTTTATGGTCAGAGTCGTAAGATTGTAAGCGTCCTTTTCCGGGACGGAAACCAGGAATTGCTTTGCCTGGAAAACGGCGATCAGCATCGGATGGTATCCCTGCGCGGCTTTCCATTGCCGGCAGAATGCGCTCAATTCCTGCGCCACGCCCGCGTGGCCGAGCGAAACCGCCTCCCAGCGGCCGTCAAGCCGGTCAACGAGCAGCATGGCGCGGGGCTCGCCCGCGATCAGGACGGGAAACCACCAGGTCGTGGTCGGAGTAACCATGGAGGCCACCGTCATGCCGGCCTGATATTTTTCCAGGGCGGAAGGGGGGATGGTATGGAGCTGGAACGGGGCGCCGAGAGAGGCCGCGTTCAAATCATCGCCGGCGGTAAAGCCGAATTGCTCTGGCGTATCCGCGATTTCACTCAAAAACGGCCGCAGCCCCTGCTCGGCGGCCAGTGTAACTTCTTTGGGAGCCTCCGGCGCCGCAAAACAATAGACAGAGAGCATCAATACCGCGGCCATTAATGCGACTGATATTTTTCCTGTTTTCATGTCTGGTTGTTCCTTTGTTTGAGTTTTTCGTATGCTTCCGCGCGGCGGAAAGCCGCCTGCCGATAATACCCTAAGGCGGCAGCGCCGCCATCCAAAACTTTCCCGGCTGGCGATCCGCCGGTCTTATTTAAACTTCTGCGCAAAATTCAGGCAATAAAAAAATACTATGATATTTTTGGGATCATGTCAATATTGTTTTTGCCCTGTTTTCAGTTGATTTTGGGCCGGAATGTAGTAAACATTTGGATATGGAACGGCCGGACTGGGACACTTATTTCATGAACATCGCCCGGGTTGTCAAGACCCGCGGCAACTGTTTGCGCCGGCAGGTGGCGGCGGTGATTGTCAAGGATCACCGCATTATTTCAACCGGATATAACGGCACGCCGAGCGGCATCCGCAACTGTTATGAGGGCGGTTGTCCGCGTTGTGCCAGCAATGTCGGGTCCGGGGAAAACCTCGGTGAGTGCGTTTGCGCGCACGCGGAGGAAAACGCCATTATCCAGGCCGCCCATTACGGCGTGGGTTTGAGGGGGGCCGTATTGTATTGCACGGAAAGTCCCTGTTTATTATGCGCCAAAATGATTATCAGCGCGGGCATAAAAAAAGTGATTTACGAGAAAGCGTATCAGTATAACCGGCAGGCGAAGGCGTTGCTGCGGCAGGCCGGGGTGGCTTGCCGCGAACACAAGCGAAAGGGATGCCCATGAGGATCTTGGTCACCGGCGGGGCCGGTTTTATAGGAAGCAATTTTATTCATTACATGCTGCAGGAGCATGCCGATATCCAGATCGTTAATTTTGACGCGCTCACTTACGCCGGCAATCTTGAAAATCTGGCGCCGGTTGAGAAGGACTCCCGTTACCGTTTCTTCAAGGGCGATATCGCCTCGCCGGAGGATATCCAGGCCGCGTTCAAGGCGCAGGCGTTTGATGCGGTCGTGCATTTTGCCGCCGAAACTCATGTTGACCGCAGCATACATCTTGACGTTCAGCCCTTTATTACAACCAATGTTTCCGGCACGCAGCGTCTGTTGGACGCCTGCCGCGGGTATTCCGTGCCGCGCTTTGTGCATGTTTCCACCGATGAAGTCTACGGCAGCCTGGAGAACGGCGGCCGTTTTTCGGAAGAGACGCCCCTCCAGCCGAACAATCCCTACGCGGCCACCAAGGCCGCCTCGGATTGCCTGGTGCGGTCCGCGGTTAAATCCCACGGGCTCAACGCCGTGATCACCCGCTGTTCAAATAATTTCGGGCCGTATCAATTTCCGGAAAAACTGATCCCGCTGATGATCGCCAATGCCATGGAAGACAAGCCCCTGCCGGTCTATGGCGACGGTTTACAGGTGCGCGACTGGATTTATGTCCGCGACCACTGCCGCGGCGTTGACTTGGTTCTGCGGAAAGGCCGGCCCGGCGAGGTTTATAACATCGGCGGCCGGCACGATGTCCCCAATTTGGAGGTAATCCGGCTGCTGTTGAAACTGCTGAATAAACCGGAGACGCTCATCAAATACGTCAACGACCGCCCGGGACACGACCGGCGTTACGCGATGGACACGGCAAAAATAGAGACGGAACTCGGCTGGCGGCCGGCGTTCAGTTTTGAACAGGCCCTGCGTTTGACGGTTGACTGGTATCTGGCCAACCGGACTTGGTGGGAGCGGGTGCGCAACGGGGACTACCAGAATTACTACCGGCAGGTCTATAATCGGAAATTCACGGCGCAGCCCGCGTCCGCTCAAAGGTAGGGGGTCAGCTTTGCCTTCAGGTCTTCCTTGCGCATGGCCCCCACCATCTGTTCCTGCACGGCGTCTTTTTTAAGGACCAGCAGGGTGGGTATTGAGCGGACATAAAATTTTTCAGCCAGGCCCTGGCTTTCATCAACGTTGACCTTGCCGATTTTGATTTTTCCGGCAAGTTCATCCGCCAGCTCCGCCAGCACGGGCGCGATCATCCGGCAGGGGCCGCACCATTCGGCCCAGAAATCCACCAGGACCGGAATGTCGGAATTGGTTACTTCGCTTTCCCAGTTGCTTTCATTCAGATGAATAATGTTATCACTGCTCATGACATCCCCCTTGATTATTTCGTTGGCATTAAAACAGACCCGAAGGAACGGGCAAAATAAGTTCCGGACCGAAGGCCTGGGCGGTCAGCAGGTATGCCAGCAGGACAAGACAAACCGCCGTCAGGCCCGCCAGGATTGAAAAGACCGGCAGAGGTTCCTCGGGGGCGGATATTTCCGGGGCGGGTTTTTTTTCGGGCGCGGCGGCTTTCGCTGGCGGCCTGGCCTCCGCCTGGCGGGTTACGGACACGGTGCGCGCGATAATGTTCCGGTCGGTCCGCTTTATTTTGATCGTTTTACGCTGGGTGGCCGGCGTCAGATATTCCGCCTCTTTCGGCAGGTCAATTTTTGCCGTTTCGGACTTTTTGGCCGCCTGCATTTCGCCGGCCGCCTCGGCAATGATGGTTGACGGCCGTTTGAGGCGGATGGTTTTCGGGCCGGGAGTCGGCTCCAGCGGCGATATGGCGGGAATGGGGCTTGTTTTTTTAGGGCTTTCGGCCGCCTGCGGACCGAGCTCCAGTATTATCCGCGATGTTTCCTTGAGCGGCCTTTGCGGGGACGGCGGCCTGATGACGGTGGCGTTTTCGCCGACCGGCGCGGTCGGGGGCTTGGAGCGGGCGGTTTTAACCACGGTCGGGGCGGTGGTAATATCAGGCGGACTGATGACAATCGGCGAAGTTGAAGGCCGTTTCAGGCGGATGGTCTGGGGAATCGGCGACACCTTGTGAGTGGGGATGCCCATGATCGGCCCGGTGGATTGTTTGTCATCGGCCTGGCCGGCGATGGAGGTGGTTGTCTTTTTAGGCGCAGCCTTGGCGAGCAGGGCGTCGTCAAGGAATATGCGCGTCGTTTTTTTCAGGGATTCAATTTCCGAATCGTCCCTTTTCTTGTCTGAAGCGTTGTCATCCATGGTTGCCGCCTTATAAACGTAAGACCCGCAGGCTATATGGTCATCATTTCTTTTTCCTTGCGTTCAAGGTTTTCGTCAAGTTTTTTGATGTAACCGTCGGTCAGATTCTGGATTTCCTTCAAGCCGTTGTCCTTTTCGTCTTCGGTGATTTTGCTTTCCTTGGCGAGCGCCTTGATTTTTTCGTTCGCGTCCTGGCGGATGCTCCGGACGGCGACCCGGCCTTTTTCCGTCATTTGCCGGGCGATTTTACCGAGTTCGCGGCGGCGTTCCTCGCTTAATTCCGGTATGGGGACCCTGATCACGCGGCCGTCGTTCAAAGGGGTAACCCCCAGGTTGGCGGCGATGATCGCTTTTTCAATGGCGGGCAGAGCGGTGGGATCGTAGGCGTTGATGACAATCAAACGCACGTCCGGCGTGGCAATGCCGGCTATTTCGCGGAGACGCACCGTAGACCCGTAGTAAGCAACCTGCAGATGTTCAACCATGCCGGCCGAAGCCTTGCCGGTCCGCAGGCCGGCAAACTGCTGCAAGACAAATTCCAGGGCCTTTTCCATCTGTTCTTCGGCGCTCAGAAGAATATCGTCAAGAGTCTCCATGACCAGTTCCTCAGTTGGAAATCAGCGTGCCGACCCGTTCGCCGGCCAGGACGCGCTGCATGTTTTCATCCTTGAAAAAATCAAACACAATAACCGGAATGTTGTTTTCCATGCAGAGCGAAAACGCGGCCGAATCCATGATTTTAAGCGTATCCACCAGGGCTTTGTGGAAAGATATCCGCATGTACTTTCGGGCCGATGCGTCTTTCAGTGGGTCCCGGTTGTAGACCCCGTCAACCTTGGTCGCCTTGAGAAGGATATCCGCCTTGATTTCATTGGCCCGCAGCGCGGCGGCGCTGTCGGTGGTGAAATAAGGATTTCCCGTGCCGCCCGCGAAAATGACCACCCGCCCTTTTTCCAAATGGCGGATGGCGCGCCGGCGGATGAAAGGTTCGGCCACCTGTTTCATTTCAATCGCCGTCTGCACCCGGGTGTTTATGCCGATTTTTTCAAGGGCGTCCTGCAGGGCCAGGGCGTTGATGACGGTTGACAGCATGCCCATATAGTCGCCGGTGTTGCGGTCAATGCCGTGGTTCTGGCCGTTGCCGCCCCGGAAAATGTTGCCGCCGCCGATGACAATGGCAATCTGGGCGCCCATGCGCCGGCCGGCTTTAATGCTTTGGGCCACGCGCCGCACAACGCCCGGATCAATGCTCTGCCCGGTCCGGGCGTTTTGCATAGTTTCGCCGCTCAGTTTTAAAAGAACCCGTTTGTATCTGCTCTTCCGGTGTTTTTTTACAGCCATATTGCCGCCAGTCGGTGTTCCATGGCCGCCGCCGAAGCGGCGGAATGCTTCATTTAATCGGCAAAATATCAATTTGTTCGCCCGCCGTCAAATCAAATATAAATTTTTCTTGTTTGAAAGTCTCCCCGCCGGCGGTTATAATTTCCCGCAATTTCGCGGTCTGATGGAATCGTTCCGCGGGTTGGAGAGATGCAATGAGTGCGCCAAAAACGATCGTGCCCGCCGCCTCCGGACGGAAATGCGTTTTTTTTGACCGCGACGGTATTGTCAACAAGTCTCCCGGACCGGGCCGCTATGTGACGCGTTGGAAGGATTTCCGCTTGATCCCCGAATTTCCGGTTTGCCTGCGGACCGTTCTGCAACTGGGTTATCAGGCCGCGCTGGTCACCAATCAAAGAGCCGTAGCCAGGGGGCTGATGAGCATAAACGATCTGGAAGATATCCACCGGCGCCTGCGCCGCCTGCTCATGAGCCGGTACGGATTGGAACTGCTTGAGATAGCGTATTGCCCGCATAACGTTCATGAATGTTCCTGCCGCAAGCCGCAGCCGGGCATGCTTCTGGCTTTGGCCGCAAAATATCATCTGGACCTGGCCGCTTCATGGATGATCGGCGACTCGGAAACGGACGTGGAAGCCGGCCGGCGGGCCGGATGCAGGACGGTGCTGGTGGCGGGCCGCGCCGGCGGCACCCGGGCCGATGAGCGCGCCGCTTCCATGCGCGCCCTGGCGAAAAAAATCAGCCGGATAATCAGGCCTTGACCGGCGGATCAAAGTTTCAAGGTCTTGAACCATTCGGCCAGACAGGCGGTTAACGAGGCCAGGACCAGGCTGATACAGAAGGCAATGGCCGTCTTGCGCAAGGCCCCCCGCTCGGAGCTTTTTAACGCCGGCTCGCCGACTTCAATCACATCGGTCGTTTTCAGCATAGTGTCGGCAAACTGCATGGCATTGGATGAAATCTGCGGCTCCTGGATAATTGCATGGTTTTCAAGCTGGCGGGCCTTGTATTCAAGGTATTTTTCAACGTCCAGCAGGAAATCATGATTGGCCACGGCGGCTGCCAGAGCCTGGTCCGCATGGTAAAGCATTGTTTTCACAGTCAGGTATTCCGAGTTCTGTTCCTGGCCTTTGATGTGAATCCGGGAAAGGTCTTCCAGTTTTTCGGCGGATGTTTTCTCGCTCAGCTCGCGCCAGAGCTGATTGTCTTCAATTCCGCGCGCCAGTTCAACGAAAGGCCGGGTCTGCTCGGCGTTGGCTTTCAACTGTTCGGCCTTGGCCCGGATCTCCATCAGTTTGAACTGGGCCGTTTTCAACATGGAGCGCACCTGGCTCAGCGCCACGCTGATATTGTTTTTCCGCGCGCGCGCCAGGTATTGTTTGATCCATGTTTTTGCCACGGCCACGGCTTTTTCCGGAGAGGAAAAAGAGACCGTCAGCACGATCAGGCTTGATTTCGCCGGCCGGAATATCCGGACCATCCGGCTCAGGTCGGCCGCGGTCAGCGTCTCATCGCCCTTGCTGATTACGGCGGCGACTTCTTCCGCGATAAAAGCCGACTGGATTGTCTGCAGGTGGGAAATAATGGTTGTTTCAAAAGCGGCCTGGTCAATTTTCGCGTCTATGTCGGAGGAAGCCTGGATCACCTGCAGGAAGCCTTCCGCCTTGTATTGGCGCGGCGACAGGAAGAAAAACACCGCCGAAATCGCCGTGGCAAGGACCACAAAAACGGCAATCTTCCGCCGGTGTTTCAGGATCATGCGGGCAATGTCGCCGATAGAGATGAATTCCTCGCGGGATTCGGGCGGCGGAAGGACGTTCGGCCTGGTCGCGTCGTTTTCAGCGTTCATATTAAAATGTTTCCTCTTGCGGCGGCCGCGCCGCCATTTGTCGTAAACGGCATTTAATAACAGGCCGCGGAGATGTTCAAGAAAAAACTTTCGCTCAAGCCGGGCAATCCCCGTTTGCGCGAAAGCGAATGTTGCACGATTTTCGCGCAATATTCGGGTTTTATGCGTTCAAAAAGCGCGGCGGCCCGCGCAGTCAAAGATCATAAATGCCGGCAGATTTTTTACCTTGATGCGGCGCACGGCCTCCATGCCGAGTTCGGCAAAATCAATGATTTCCGCCTCCGTAACGTGTTCCTGCGCGAGCAAAGCCGCGGCGCCTCCGATGGTTCCCAGGTAACAGCCGCCGAATTTTTTGCAGGCCGCGGCCACCGCCGGCGAACGGTTGCCCTTGGCCAGCATGACCAGGGAGGCCCCGTGCGCCATCAGCTCCGGCGCGCAGGCGTCCATGCGCTGGGCGGTGGTCGGGCCCATGCTGCCGATGACTTTTCCCGGGGGGGATTGCGAGGGGCCCGCATAAAAGACGGGGTGTTCCTTGAGATAAGCCGGCAATTCTAGGCCCGCGCGCAGGGCGCGCAGAAACCGCTCGTGCGCCATGTCGCGCGCCACGATCAGCGTGCCGTCCAGGAGCACCAGTTCGCCCGCCTTGCGCTTTTTCAGCCCGGCCAGCATTTTCCCGAAGGGCTGGTCAAGGTTGATGCGGGGCGGCGCGCCCGGCATGTCCCGGCAGTCGGCCAGAAAACGCGCCGGAGATTTTTCAAGCTCTTCCAGGAATGCGCCGTCCTTCGTGATTTTCCCGCGGATATTGCGGTGCGCGCAGCAGGAGACGCCGATGGAAATCGGGCACGATCCGGCATGGCGCGGCAGGCGGATGACGCGCGCTTCCATGGCCAGGTATTTGCCGCCGAACTGTGCGCCAAAACCGGTTTTTTCAGCTATCGCCATCATGCGTTTTTCCCATGCCGGGACGCGGAACGGTCTGCCGTCCGGCGCCCCCTGGACCGGCAGATTGTCCAGCCAGCCGGCGGTCGCCAGCTTGAGCATGCGCAGGTTTTCCTCGGGCGAGGTCCCCCCGACCACCGCCGCGAGATGATAGGGCGGGCAAGCCGCCACGCCCAGGGAACGGATGTTTTCGTCCAGCAGTTTTTCAAAAGAAACTTCGTTGAGGAGCGCCTTGGAGCCCTGGATCAGGGCGGTTTTATTGGCTGATCCGCCTCCCTTGGCAATAAAGAGAAAGTTGTATTCTTCCCCCGGCACGGCGCGGATGTCAATCTGCGCCGGTAAATTGTCGCCGGTGTTCTGCTCGTCAAACATGGCCAGGGGCGCGACCTGGGAATGGCGCAGGTAATGTTTCTGCCAGACCGAGCGGATGGCCGCGCTCATTACGCCTGCGTCGTCCGTGCCGGTGCGGATTCCTTCGCCCTTCCAGGCTGCGACGGTGGCCGTGCCGGTGTCCTGGCAGACCGGGAATACGCCCTCGGCGGCGATCACGGCGTTTTTAATGAGGGAGGAAACCACGAAACGCTCTTCCGGCGAAGACTCCGGATCGCGGAGAATGGCGGCCAGTTTTTCCAGGTGCGCCGCGCTCAGGTAATACGCCAGGTCGGTGAACGCCTCCGTTGTGATGGCGGCGAGCAGGTCTGCGCCGACCGTGATGACCGGCTCGTTAACAACCGCGCGGAGCGGCTCCGGCGCGGAGGCCAGCCGGCGGTAACGCGGGTAATTTCCGGGATGACTATTGTTGATCAACGACATTGGCGATTTCCTCAATGCTGATTGTTTCCTTTCGGCCGACCATGCCGACCAGCAAATACTCCTTGAAAATCGGGTGATATTTATATTCATGCAGCAGCCGGAAATTTTCAATCCGGCCCGACGAGGCGACGTGCGTGCGTGTGCCGGTGCAGACCATTTCATGCTCGCCGATGCGGATATGATTTTCACCGGAGGCCTGGATGGGCACGTCCCGGCGGATGATATCTTGCACCCTGGCCTCCAGTTCGGCCGGGTCAATCTCCGGCTTCTCGGCGAAATTGATCACGAAACCGTGTTTGACGTCCGAATGCATGACGGGGTTTTTATAGTTGTAATCCCGTTCCAGGACATAAGTGGTGATGTCCTCGGCCGAATGCGCCATCAGCCGGTACTTGATGGTTTTATCCACCACGCTTTTTATGCCGGCCGGGAACGGCCCGAAAACCGAGGGACGCGCGACGATAATCTCCTCACCGATGCCGAAAATAATCTGGGCGTTGTAGCCGAGCGTTTTATAAATCAGGTCAAAGTGTTCAATAATCACCCGCCGCCCGCGCGCCACGGCCCGGTTGATCGCTTCCGCGATCTCAAATTTCTGCTTGAACGCCGCCTCATAACGCACGTCAATATGGAAGGTATGCGGGGCGAAAAAATCATCCGGGGTAAAATCGTAAAGCCGGGCCGGCCGGATGTTGACGCCGTCGTCGTCGTTGGTCAGTTCCAGCCCCGGGAACAGGCCGCGGATCAGGGTTGACTTGCCGGAGCCTTCCGCGCCGATGATGCCGATGATAAGGTCGGCCGGGTTGAGATAACGCCGCGATAATTCCGCGCCGACCATGTAAAGGCGCTGGCGGCCGCGCGGCGCGTAATAGGCGGCGTAAATCAGCGTTTCCGAGTAATGCGCGCGGAAACTTGACTGGGTGTTTGCGTCTTTCGGATGCATGTCGCCTTGCGTCTGCCGCGCCTGTTCACGGTGAAAAATTCAAGTCCAGCAGCGGCGCGTGCTGCTGGGCGCCGTAAATATCACCGTCGCCGGGCGCGCCCGAGGGAAGGTAACGCCGCAGCGTTATCTTGACCGCGCGCGCCGGCTCAAAATAAATTATGCCGAGAATATCCCGCGGCCGCACGTTGTAAAGCGCCGCTATTTTCCGCGCCGTAATCAGCCTGCGGCGCCTGAACAAATCAAAATAATGTTTGTTTTTGAACATGATATCAAGCGTCAATTCAAACGGCCCGGCGTTTTTTGAACGAATGACGCGCGCGGCCTGCAGGATGTTCTTTTTCATGAACGCGCCTTTCCGTCCCGGATGTTTTCCACCTCCAGCGGGAAAGCGGCCGGGTCCTTGATTTTCATAAGGTGATAAACCGCAAACTCGTAGACTGCGCCCATGCGGATATCGGAGGGCGAAAAGAGCAGGGCGAGATTGCCGGCCGTGGAAATCCGGCCGGGATAACCGTAATGGAGGAGCGTTGAGCGCGTTACGCTGCAAAGCATGTCGGCTTCCTCCTGCGTGCCGGCCAGCGCTTCCATGACAATGCCCAGCTCGTGGCCGGCCGCGCGCCGGCGCGGCTCCAGCGCGCCCATCACGCCGTTTTTGCCGTAGACGTGGAAAATCATCCGGCCGCGCAATTTTGTCTTCCGGCCCATCTTCTGAACCTGGCTTTCAACCGACTTTAAAATATCGTCAATGCCGGCAATCATGACCGGGTCGCGCGTGCCGGCGATGCTGATGCTGCGGAAACCGGTCCGGCGCGCTCCTTCCAGTTTGACCCAGTGATCCGGCGTTTTTTCAAAGCGGCTGCCGCGCACTTCAACCCGGCCGCCCGCCAGCTCCCGGAACGCGCATTTTTCCAGATTGATGACGCCGCCCGGACCGGGCAGATGGCAGGGGTCCGACTTTTCGTAGAGCGTATGGGCCGCCGTGGAAAGTTTGCTGAATTTCCGGGCCGGATTCAGGCTTTCCAGGATAAACGCGTCGCGGCGCAGGGTGCCCAGCACGCAATCGGCGCCCGAGCCGGGCGCGGCGGCGATCGCGGCGCATTCCAGGATTTTGCCCATGTGCATGGCCAGGCCGGGATCATAGCCCGCGGCAATTGGCAGCGCCGCGAATACCGCCGGATCGTAACAGCGGCCGCATAAAACCACCCGGCAGTCTTTGCGCAAGGCGCGGATAATCGGCTCCACGCCGACCTGGGCGGCGATGTAAGGGCAGGCTTTGACCGCTTCGGCGGTCAAGGGCGGGGCAAAGGGCAGGGGGTTGATGTCCCCCGCGCGCCGCGCCTTCAAAACCCTTGCGGCGGAAACATCCGAGAATATAACGCCCATCCTGAACGAAAGTTTTTCCTCGCGGGCGACTTCATGGATGAGACCGCGGCACCATTCCAGATGGGGCCGAGCGCCGGCGCCGCCTGCCGAACCAATCACCAGCGGGATATCCAGCCGCGCGCCGGCCGTCAACAGGAAGCGTAAATCCCGTTTGACAAACGCGCGGCTGGTGAACGATTTGCCGCTGCCCAGGTAATAGGGGCCGGGATCGGTGGAACCGGCGTCCACCCCGATCAGGTGCGGTTTTCTTTTGAGTCCCCGGCGGAACGATTCCTCCGGAAAGCCGTAGCCGAGAATGCCGGTCGGCGATAAAACGCGCATTTCATCATGCATAATCCGCGGCCTCTTTCATTTGTTTTTCTGCCGCCATTTCAGGATGCGGGCAATCCGTTCCATTTCATTATTAACAATCATGAATCCTTCGTCAAACCCCATTCCCGGCTTGGCCAGCATTCTTTCGGGCCGGCTGGCGCAGGCCAGGTGCACGCAGACCCGGCTGGAAATCTCGGTTTCGTTGCAGGTGCCGCCCTGGTAGGCTTCCATGCCGTGGCTTTTGCAATAGAGCACGCTCGCCACGGTGTTTTGAATGCCGCCCAAATCGGGCGTTTTGATCTGGAGCATATGGCCGGCCTCCGCCGCGCAGAAATCGCGGATATCCTCCAGAGTGTTGCACCATTCGTCGGCGACGATTTTAACCGGGGCGCCCTTTGCCGCGAGCCGGCGCTTGATAACGCGCAAAGCTTCCATCTGTTTCTGTTTTTCATCCATGTCCACCGGGCCTTCAATGTAAAGCGCAAAGCCGCCGGCGTCTTTTTCCAGGCCGGCCAGATAATCGGCGGTTTTGGAAAGGTTGCCGTCATACAATGATCCGATGGTTCCATAGACGTCAATGTGGATAACCGGCCGGTATGACGGATCCGGCCGCAGCTGCCGCACGCGTTTTGCGATCCAGCGGATGTATTCCTTCAGCTTGCCGCCGTCGCGGCCGAGTTTTTCTTCAATATTGTTGATCAGGCCGTGCGGCAGAACGTCAACCCGCTTCAGAATCATTTTGTCCGCGTTTTCATAGCGGTTGTCGCCACTCTGGGCAAAGATCGGCACGCGCTCCGCAATGATGGGCAGACGGTATTCCCCGCAGATTATTTCGCACTTCAGCTTGTTTTCCGCCTTGGCGCTGGCGTCCAGCAGGGCCTGGGTGAGTCCGTAGAGCAGGGCCGTATGCAGCGGCCGGCCTTTATGGCGGAAAGCGCAGATTTCTTCCGCCATTGTCCGGAATTTTTCAATTTTGCGTCCTTCCAGCAGGGGCCGGATGTTCCGTTCCAGAAAAGGCAGTCCGCGGCGGGCCAGCAGGAGGGGGGCACGGCCCCCGGCTCCGGAATACTGGACGGCGGCGCAATCCCCGAGGGCGATCCGTTCGTTTTCAAGAACGAGCATGACCGAAATGCTTTCGCCCGCGACGCGGATGGCGTCAAATCCCCGCGTTACCGGCCGGCCGCGGTAGGCGAAACCATCGCGCTGCGCGCCTTCTTTAATGGCCCGCTGGTCGTCAAAGAAGAAAGCGGATTTGCCGGCGGCAAACAGCGCGCGTTTGATTTTCATCGTGGTCTCCCCACGAGTTTTCCCTTGCTGATTGCGTAAATATCGTCGGTTACCATCTGGAAACACACGTCCCGGCCTTCGGCCCCGGCGCGTTCCTGCAGGCGGTCGCGGTGAAATGTTTTTAATTCTTCGGTCAGCGGAAGGCCGCCCGCTTTAAAGAGCCGGATGCATCCGTCGTTATCGCGCATCGGCAGGACTTGTCCGCGGTTATAGACCGATGGCGCGAACGGCACGTCCAGCACGCCGGCCGCGAAGGCCGCGATGACGCCTTCCGCGAGCTCGCCCTTGCCGAGCGCGAACACCCGTTCAAGAATGCAGTTGACCTCCTCCGTGATTATTTTCATCTCGCGCTCCACGGCGGCGTTATCGCCGAAATGCTGGTCCGCCAGCATGTTGATTATCTGGCGGGTGGCCTTCAGTCCCTGGGTGTTGGCCTCTTTGGTGGGAATGCCCATGGCTTCGTGCGGCGTTTTGACGATGATTTTTTCCGCGCCGGAAAAACGGGCCACGGCCGCGCCCCAGGCGATCACCGCAAAAGCCTTGGCCTCATCCTCGGGGAAGCCGCCCATCCATTGATGAAAAACAACGGTCAGGTCGCAGTCGTCAAAACCTGCGCCGTGAAAATAATTGCGGGCCAGGGCGCGCAGGGACCTGACCGCCGCAATGTCCTGGATCATGTTGCCGCCCTGTCCGTAACCGAGCGTCAGGGATTTCACCCCCTGCTCTAAAGCCAGCAATCCCTCAAGGATGCCTATGGCGTGGCTGATGCAGGGCGGAACCAGCGTGCCGGTCAAGGGGCCGAACGGCTCGCGGTTGATGAGGGCGCCCTCTTCGCCGTAATAACCGGCCAGGCGGTCCACGTACTGCCAGTCGGCCAGTGATTTTCGCAGGGGCGCGTTTTTGGCGTAGGGGATATTATAGGAAATACCGCCGCCCTCAAAACTCGTGAACCCGGCGGCCAGCGTGATCTCGGCCAGCAAACGGGCGTCGGGCGTGCCGTGGCGGATTTGAATGGGCCGCGAAACATTTTCCACCACCCGGCGGCATTCCGCCAGACCGTGGTTAACGGCGGGAAAGCCGTTCAGGAGCGAGGTGTTGGCCGCGATTGATTTTTCAATGCCCTTCGCCGCTTCGGCGTAATTGTTCTGGCGCGTGTAGGCGTCGATGGTCGTAGGCAGAAGGTCGGCCCCGCCCTCGCTTTCAAGGTAACGCAGCAGTTTTATGTGCTCATCCACCAGCGACACGCCGGCGCGCGGCTGAAGCAGTATCCGGCGGTTTTCGCGCGCTTTTCGGACCGCGGCCGCGAAACGGCGTTTTTCGGGAATCGCGTTTTGATAGCGGACCGCCTCCTCCAGGCGGATGTCTCCGCCGGTCGGCCAGGCACTCAGAACGGATTCGCGCGCGCTTAAGAATTTTTTCAGGCGGATGGCGTTTTGACGCACGTTATTTTATCCTCCCTGCGGGTGACTTCAGGTTAAATAAGACCGGCGGATCGCCGGCCGGGAAAGTTTTGGATGGCGGCGCTGCCGCCTTAGGCAAGACGCCCCACGGCTCTCGGCCTCCGCAGCCGGAACTGCTTCGGCGGAGGAGACTGCCGCGGGAAGATTTCTTTAATCCCGCCAGAACCGGCGCAACGGCCTCGCCCGCCAGGCGGCGTTGAAAACGTCCGCCGGCTGATTCGTAAACCGCGCGCGCGCTCAGACGCAGTCCGAGGTCGCCTTCCACGGTTCTTTTCAGCTTCGGTTCTTCCATGCCCCGCAAAACCGCCGCGTCCTTGCCGGTAAAAGATTCCGTGCAGGAATAAAAATCAGTTGTGGCCCCGCCGAGGTCAATCAGGATCAGGTCGTCCCATTCCGGCGCCGTCTGGGGCAGGGTTGCCAGCAGATCAAACACCGCCCGCGGCGTCGGCTTCAACGGCGCGGAACTCATGGCCGCCACTTTGGCAAGCCCCTTGCCGGCAACGATCCTTTTCATAAAAATTTCATGGATGGCCGCGCGGGCGGGCTCAATGTTCAGGCGGCCGATTTCCGGCAGAAGGTTTTCGGTTACAACCAGCGTTTTGTTCTTGAGCAGTTCCCGGATTTCATCCTGCTGTTTGGCGTTGCCGGCATAGAGCACCAGCAGGTCGCGCGGGGTTGTGGGACTTTTATCTTGCGCCAGCACGCGGGATGCCCGGCCGTTGAGCGCAAAAAGCGCGCCTTTCGTGTAGGTTGACCCGATATCTATTGAAAAAACTTTCCGGATGTTCATAACTTGCGGCGGGCCTGAATATCGGCCTGCAACAGCTTGGCGGCTTCCTCCAGGGGCGCGGCCGGCGGAAAAACACGGTCAAACCCCATGGCTTTGAATTTTGCCTCCACCTGCTCAAACGACGTTTTCCCGACCACGAGGTTGCCGCCCGCGTAAAGAACAATGGATTCCAGGCCGCGTTCTATGCAGCGTTCGCGGAACCCGGCGCAGTCAATTTCTCCGTGCCCGTACAGCGAGGAAACGAGAATCGCCTGCGCGCCTGTTTCAATGGCGGCATTGATGAATTCATCCTGGCTGACCATGACTCCCAGGTTGACTACCCGGAAACCGGCCTGCAAAAAAAAACCTTCCAGAATCCGGTTGCCGACCGAATGGCAATCGCAGCCGATTACGCCCAGCACGATGGCGTCTTTGTCCGTCGTCTTCATTTTTTTGGTTTTTACCGCCGCCGGATCAGGTCCTTGATCCGTTCCTCCACGTACAACAGGGAACTGCGCTCAATCTGGTAGTCAAAGGGGATTATCCGTCCGCCGGAGTGCGTGAAAGCCTGAATGGCGGCGGTATTGTCCCTGGTAATGGGAAAGGTGTAACCGGGCGGAGTGATGATGACCTGGTGCGCGGCGAGAAAACCGGGCAGTTTGCCGGTCTCTTCCGGCGCGAGATGGTGAACGCGTCCGGCCGGTATTGAAAAATCATTCAGCCGGCGGATAATTATGTTCAGGAATTGCCGGCTTTCGCAGATTACCCCGATCTGCTGGTTCATGCCGATTCCCGCAAGGTCAATGATGGATTGCTGGGTGGGGGCGACGACGAGTTGCACCAGCTTGTCTCTGACGGCCGGGCAGCGCCCGGCCAGCTCGTTGTAATGCGTGGCGGTGCACAGGATAAGGTCAAAGGCCGCCAGACGGCGTTCCGGATGTGTTTCCTGAAAAATATCATCCAGCAGGATTCTGGTGAGCGCAATCTGGGCGATGAATCCCAGCTGGCGCTGGAAGATTGAAAGCGATTCGGGATTGCAATCCACCGCGGCGACGCATAACTGTTCAAACTGGCTTTCCTTTTCCAGGATGCTTAGATCAATCAAGGCGCGTATTTCGCGGTATGAAAAGCGCAGTTTTTTGAGTTCAACCAGAAGGTCGTCAATGATCTGCAAGGCCCGTTCCTTGCGGTTTTGCCGGGAAACCTCCGGCTCTCCCGCCACGATGCTCCTGCTTCCGGGAAGAATTTCAATTACATGATTCCTGGCCAACTCGCTGTAAGCCCTGGCGATGGTGCCCCTGGCCAATCCCAGTTTTGCGGCCAATTCCCGCTCGGAAGGCAGTTGATTCCCCGGCGGGATCAGACCGTTTTGCACGCGGGATGCGATTTGGCCGGCAATCTGGCGGAAGACCGGAATATCCGCGTGCTTTTTGATATTGATTTCTGGCAGCATTTTTTTTCTGTGGACTATTTCTAATAACCACTGGAATATACCAATTTTTAAAAAACATGCAAGGGGAAAATGTAATGGTTCGCGATGGGCGCATTTCACTTCCGCAGGGTGTTTCTGAATAAAGCCGATCAATCCTGATTGCTTTGGTTTAGACCGTTCCATTTAAACATGATACCCTTTTGCGTAGAAGTTTAAATAATACCCGGCGGATCGCCGGCCGGGAAAGTTTTGGATGGCGGCGCTGCCGCCTTAGGAGGCGAACGTTTGGAGGGCGGAAGGAAAGCCGCACGAGCCCTGCTGGATATCCAAAAATAATTAGAGTTTGATTTGCCCGCTTTTTACGGATGCTTCGTTTTCAGGCGAACCGCCTCCCAGGCGGCATCCGCTAATTCTTGACATCATGATCGGAAACGGGGGCAATTGGCAATTTGTTTCCGTGGAAGCGGGAATCCGTAATGACGATTGCGATACACCACGGGAGATACGCCCGTTGTTTTTTTAAAAATTTTTGAAAAATGGCAGACATCATCATAACCCACCCGGGCGGCTATCTCCTTGCAGCGCAAGGAATCGTAACGCAGGAGAGTCTGCGCCGCTTCAATCCGCAACCGCTGTTGATATGCAATCGGCGACAACCCGACAATCTGCTTGAAAGCTCTCTGAAAATAGCCGGCGGACATGCACGCCATGGACGCCAAATCCCGAATGGCAACATGCTCCGAATAATGACAGTTGAATTAGGCCCCGATCGCGAAGCGCATCGGGGGCAACTATTATCCCGTTCGACGTAGGGGCTTCGCTTGCGAAGCCCTTCCGGCGGGCGTCGTCAAGCGACGCCCCTACGGGATTTTCGGACAAACATATGTCTTTGAAATTCCTATGCCTCAAGATAACTTTGAACGCGTTGAATAGGGGTAAAAGCCGGATATTGATCCTGTTCTTTAGGCAGGAAACATTCCCGAATAATCAAGGCAAATAGGGCTATAATCGTCTGCGCGGCCATCATGTTTGACAAGTGGCTCGTGGATTCCAGCCGGTCAAGCGTGTGTTCCAATAATGTTTTCATCTCGCGCGTTTTTTGACCGGGCAAAACCACAGGGAACCGAATGACCGGCAAATCAATTCCGGCAAAAACCGACAACAATCTGTCAAAACCGATGCGCAACGGCTCGTTGTCAAGGCCCCGGTACGCGAAGGTCATTTCCGAATAAACAGCGGCGCCTTTTTTTAAAACAAGAAAATTATGCGGTTCTCCGGGCGAGGTCAGCGCCACCGTCCCCGGCAGAACGGGACGCGCTTTGCCCCGAAAAGTGAAGGCATTAACCCCTTCGGTGTAAACGACCATATGAAACACATCATGTAAATGCTCGTTCGTTCTTTGTCTTTTATCAATCCTGTGGGTTACGTCAATGGTTATATGAATCAGGGTAAAATTATACAATCTGCCGTCCACGATAATATTTAACGCCTGCGGGGTAAAGGCATTCTGGCTGGTTTGAACGTATGATCGCCGTTGAGCCATAAAGTCACTATACTACAACAAATGGTTATTTTCAACCATTGCGAGACAGACTTTGAAAATGATATATTGAATTAGTTAAAAAGGAGATGGTAAAACAGCATACCGTCCATCCGGAACGCCTTACCAAAAGGAAAAAGACCTCATGAATCCGCGCGAAATAATCAAATGCAATCTATCGGGCAAAAATGCCGGCCGTTTCGGAATGAATTTCAGAGGAAACCGGTGTAATGATTTTGCATACGCCGGCCTTTCTCCGTCTGCCATTTGGGAAAAGAAAACATGGACAGAGGGCGATATGGAATTTTATACGGATGAGTGGGGCAACACCTGGCACCGCCTGGCGGGCATGAGCGCCGGCGGCGAAATATTCAAGCCGGCGCTTGAGGATTGGGGACGGTTGCAGGATTGGAGACTGCCGGATTTTGATAATCCGGCCCGTTACGCCGCGCTCAGGGAAACATTTGAAAAAACGCCCGATAAATTCCGCGTGGGACATCTGCCGGGGTTCCCTTTTTCCATCTGCCGCTATTTAAGAAAAATGGAGGTTTATTTTCAGGATTTGATTCTGGAACGGGAACATATTGACGAGTTGCACAACAGAGTCGCCGGACTTCTGGAACGAATGATTTCACAGTACGCGGCCGGCGGCGCGGACGGGATTTCCTTTTGTGAAGACTGGGGAACTCAGGACCGGCTGCTGATCAGGCCGGAAATGTGGCGCGAGATTTTCAAGCCGCTTTACCGCCGGTTGTGCGCCGCCGCTCATAAAAACGGATTGCAGGTATTAATGCATTCCTGCGGTTATAACTGGGCCATTCTGGATGACCTGGCGGAAGCCGGCATAAACGCATTTCAATTTGACCAGCCGGAGTTATATGGTCTTGACCGTCTGGCGCACAAGCTGAAGGATATCGGCGTCTGTTTGTGGTCGCCGGTGGATATCCAGAAAATAATGCCGACCGGAAACAAGGATTTGATCGTCAAGTCCGCGGAAAACATGGTAAATCTGTTTTTTAATCAAAACGGACGATTTATCGCCAAAAATTACGGCGACCTGAAGGGGATCGGCGTAAGGGAAGAATGGGAGCAATGGGCATATGACGCATTTGTCAGACTGGCGGAAGCAAATTCGCTGATGCAATCCGGGCCAAGGACGCTCTGAACGCTGGTTCAATGAGCCGAAAAACGCAATTGAACCGCCATGACATCCAAATCACCTCGCCCCAAGGCGTTCGGCCAGGGCCGGATCCGGCGCCGCGCCGAATTTCAAGGCGTTCCGGTAATATTCGCCGGCGGCCGTTTTTTCGCCGCCTCCGCTCTTGAGAATCAAACAGGCAAGATTGTAATGGGTCTCCGGCAAGCGGGGGTCAAGCTCCAGCGCTTTCTGCATTTCCGCAATGGCGGCAGAGATCTGCCCCGCCCCGGCCAGCGCCGCGCCCAGGATAATATGCGCGGCAATATTGGCGTTGTCATCATTGAGCGCAATGCCGGCCAGCTGGATCGCCCGTTCAAACTGCCGGTCATGACATAAAATCAGCGCAAGCAGCAAGTTGACGCCGCTGTCGGGCGAAGGAACCACGCACCATTGAAAGAGGAGATCGCGCGCCTCGTCAATCATGCCCAGTCTCAGAAAACACCGGCCGGCGCCGGCCAGGGCGGGAAGGCGCCGCCTGTCCCCCGCCAGGGCCGCGTTATACATTTCCAGGGCGTTCTGAAAATCCCCGGCCCGCTCCCGGGCGGCGGCTTTTTCAATCTGGACGGCAAGCTCGTTTGTCGCAACGGCCGGCGGGGGAAGCGGCGCGGCCGCCGGCCGGCCCGAATCAGCGGCGGGGACGGATTGCTCCGGCCCGCCATCCGGGGCAGGCAAGTGGGGAGCGGCGGAGTCATGGCGGTATTGGCCGGATGCAAGCGTTTTTTCAAGAGCGTTGCGGCAGTAGTTTGCCCGGAACGTTACCAGATTGGTCTGCCACATCGGATAATCGGAAGCCAGTTGCCGGAACAGCTTGAGCGCCTCGTCGTAAAGCGCGGCCGCCTCCTCTTCCATGCCGCGCTCCCGCAGACGGTCGGCCGTTGACATTGATTCAAAAGCCGTCAAATAACGTTTGGATGGCTGGGATTCTTCCTTGCCGGCCGCCGGCCCGTCCGTTGTTGGGGCGGGCGACCGCGGAGCATCGGCGCAAAGCAGGTTAAGCCCCGCCAGCGAGGCCGCCAGCAGGACGACGCAGAAAAACCAGGCGTTAAAGCGTTGCGAACACATCGTCCGGATCATCATTTGACTTTGGCTCTTAATCTGTTAATAATAGCAGAAAAACGTCCTGTGCAAACAAGTTAATGAAACATTTTTCAAACACCGCGCCGTTCCCGTTCCGGAAATCAAGCGCGCCCGCAACGGCCGGGGAGTCCGGTGTTATCCTGGCAATTGTCCTGATTCTGCTGGGTGTTATCACGGCGCTCGTCCTGCATGCCCAGGCTCTCGCTTATGCGCACCTGAACTTGGAAAACAGGCGGTTATTGCGCGCCCAGCTGCGCAAAACGGCGGGAGACGAGGTTTGGCGCGCGCTGGCCGTTCTGGCGGCCGACCGGGATCTCCTGGCCGATCACACCAACGAAAGCTGGGCCGCGCCCATGCGCCTCAGCCTGCCAAACGGGATTGAGACCGAGACCATCATCATTGACGAAAACCGTTTTATTGACGCGAACGTGCCGGGTTATGTTTCCCCGGCGGAACAAGGGCGCGCGCCGGCGGCGATCGTGCGCGATTTGCTCGCCGGTAAAAAACACCCGGCCGATTCACGGCCGGCCTTCAGCCCCGAAATCCAGTCTGAAATTATCAAAGACTGGACCGACCGGGACGCGGAAGGGAATTATGAACAAAGATATTACCTTCTCCGGCAATCGGAATTTTATCCGGCCAATCTGCCGATGGCCAGCCGGGAAGAATTAATCTGGCTCCTGGACGCGGCGACTAATCGCGCCGCCGGACCGGACAACCTGGCGGTCCTGCCGGCCGGGGAAGCGCGCCTTGAGCCGGTCAACATCAATACCGCCGACCGGCGGACGCTGCTGGCGATATTCGGCGAAAACAACGCCGGCCAGGTGGAAACCATCATCCGCCGGCGGGACGCCGCGCCCCTCCTGGCATTGGATGCGGCGCTGGACGCGGAGATGTTGAGAAAATTTTCGGCCTATCTTTCCGTCAGAAGCTTTTTTTTCTCGGTTTACGCAAAAGCCGGCGTGAGCGCTTCCGCGGAAGCGGTTTATTGCCTGGCAAAACGCGACCAGAGCGGCAATATTCAGGTTCTCAGGTGGGTGGAGCAGTGAAGCCCCGGGACAAGGCGTCTGCCGGATGCTTGAGGGTTACAAGGCGTGAATTTCAATTTTCCAGTTTTTAGTTTCCGGTCCCGGCGTTCCCGGCTGGGGGTGAGCCTCAGGGAACAAACGCCGGTGGCCGTGCGCGCGGAGCGTTCTATCTTCGGCCGCATCCGCCACGCGGAGGTTGTCTGGCCGCCGGCGTCGGCGCCCGGGCAAAACGGGCCCGTGTGGAAAACGGCCGGTTGCATCGGTATTCAGGAAAGCCTGACGCTGTGGCTGGACACTCCCCTTTCATCAAAAAGAAAAGTCATCAGGGTGCTCCCCTCAATGCTTGACGTGCAATTGCCTTTCCCGCTTGAGGACTGCTGTTATTCCTTTATCCGGTTCCGCCGCCGGAAAGCCGGCAACGGGATTTCCGTTCTGGCCGTCGCCGCGCGGCGCGCGGCCGTTCAGCGGTGTCTGGATCAATACCGGGCCGCGGGCATTGATCCGTTGATTATTGACCATGAAGGCCTTGCTCTCTGGCAGCAGAGTTTGAGTGAACATCCGCCGCGCTCCGGAACCGCCCGCGTCGTGGCCGCCCTGGAGCCGGATCACATTGCCCTGGTCGTCGGGAAGGGCGAGCTTTTTATCAACGCGCACAGCCTGCAAACCCCGGCCGGGAGCGGCGCCGTCTCCGAAGAACTGTTTCAGCGCGTCCGCCGCATCCTCTGCGCCGAACTGCCGTCCGGCGCCGCCGTTGAATGGGTTTTTTGCGGCCTGCTGGCGCGGCAGACGGCATTGATCAACTCTTTCCACCGTCTTTTAAACAATGAATGGCCGGGACCGTGCGTCATTCATCAATCGCCGGAAAATTTTCTGCCGCGCGCGCTTTCCGCCCGGGCCCTTGAAAACAACCGTGCGTCCTGTAACCTGCGCCAGGGTGAACTGACTCATCCGGCGGCCTTGGCCGCGCGCCGGAAACATGCGCGGCTTTCAGCCCTGCTCCTTCTGCTGACCGGCATACTGCTTTGCGTTTTCAACCTCGCCTGGCAGTTTATCGCTTCGTCCCGCTTTAAAGACGCCCAGCGCGAGATTGCCCGCCTGACGGCGGAGCTTGCCCCGGGCCGCGCCGTGACTTACGGCCGCGAAGCCGAAGAAATGCGGCCCGTCATGCAAAAACAACTTGAGGATTTTTCCCCCCTGCTGAATGTTTTTGCGGAACCACTTTCAATCAGGATGGCGGCGGTTATCAACGCCGGCCGGGAGGCCGGGCTGGCTTTCACGCGTTTCGCGATCAGCCGGGAGAAGATAACAATCAACGGAACGGCCGCCGGCGGCAGCCGTTCCGAGAACCTGGCCGAATATCTGAAGAACATGGGATACAATGTCGTGGCGGAGCAGGAAAAACCCGGGTCCGGCGCTCCCGCCCCCTTTGTCATAAAGGCGAATATTCCCGGGGCGGGCGGACTGCCATGAAATTTAAAACCCTTTCTTTCCTGCGTTTCTGCGTCCTGGTGGTTCTTGCGGCGGGTGTTTTTTGGACCGCGCTCAATATTTTACGCGCGGACGAGCTGTTCCGCAAAACGCGGAGCAAGCTGGCCATCATAAGGGAACTGCGGGGGATGCAACAGGAGCAGGGTTGCATTGCGGCCGCCCTGGCTGCCCTGGCGGCCGTTTCCAATCCGGCCCCGCCGCTGGCGGCGCTGGCCTCGGCGGCGGCCGCCGGCCCGGCGGCGGAAATCCGCGAGCTGGAACTGCGGCCGCTGGGACGCGGATGGAGCGTCAAAAGGACAGAAGTGGCTTTCAAGGAAATCAAACTGGATGCCCTCGCCGATTTTCTGCGCGCGGCCGAGACCAGCCGGCCGCCGTGGCGGCTGGCCGAGGCCGTTATTACCGCTTCCAGCAAAACCGACGGCCGGGGCGACGCCGCGCTGATTATGGAAACGGTGGCGCGGGAAGAGCCGTAAACAATTCGGTTGCAGCAAGACAAGGAGGAACAATTGATGAAGGGAATTATTCTGGCCGGCGGAGCCGGGACAAGGCTTTATCCGATCACGCGCGTGGTCAGCAAGCAGCTGCTGCCGGTCTACGACAAACCCATGATCTATTATCCGCTCTCCGTCCTGATGCTGGCCGGCATCCGCGATATCCTGGTCATTTCCACCCCGGAAGACCTGCCCCGTTTCCAGGATTTGCTGGGAAACGGCGCGCGGCTCGGCCTGAAATTATCCTACGCCGAACAGCCGCGTCCGGAAGGGTTGGCCCAGGCCTTTCTGATCGGGGAAAATTTCATCGGGAAAGAGCCGGTTGCCCTGATCCTGGGCGACAATATTTTCTTTGGACACGGGCTTTCCGCGGTTCTGCGCAAAACCGGCCGGCTGAAAAAAGGCGGGTTGATTTTCGGCTATCCGGTCAACGACCCCGAACGCTACGGCGTGGTGGCTTTCAACAAAAAAGGACGCGTCGTCAGCATTGAGGAAAAACCCGCCCGGCCGAAATCGCATTACGCCGTGCCGGGGCTTTATTTCTACGACGCCGAAGTGGTCGGGATAGTCAAGAAACTGCGCCCTTCCCCGCGCGGCGAACTGGAAATCACCGACCTCAACCTGGCCTATTTGAAACGCGGCGACCTGCGGGTGGAACTGCTCGGCCGCGGCTTCGCCTGGCTGGATACCGGCACGCATGAGTCCTTCATGCAGGCCGCCAATTTTGTCCAAACCGTTCAGGACCGGCAGGGATTGATTATCGCCTGCGTGGAGGAAATCGCATACCGGCTCGGATACATTTCCAAAAAACAGCTGGCCGCGCTGGCCGCGCCGATGTTAAAGAACCAGTATGGCCGTTACTTGATGAAAATTGTCCGGGAAGAAACTATCCTGAATATTGTTTTATTGAAGCAACATTTCGCCCCGGGCAAGCGCCTTAAAAATCAGAAAAAAAGTTCGCCAGGTTGAATTATAAGATGCGTTTTTCAGGCTTTCTTTCGCCTTTCGCATCTTATATCGTTTTCGAAAACTTCACGTCTTTCGCTGGCGGGTATTTGCGCGGGCATTCTTTTTTGAAAGGGAAACAGTTGTGATACCTGACCGCCATGGAATCGCATGTGCCGGCAACTGGATCATTGACCGGGTAAAGATTGTTGACCATCTGCCGGGCAAGGGCATGCTGGGCAGTATTCTTTCGGAAACCTCCGCCACGGGCGGCGCGCCCTTCAACGTCCTGGTTGACCTGGGCAGGATGAAGGCAAAATTTCCCCTCGCCGGCATCGGCGTGATCGGCAACGACAGCGGCATGAATTTTATCAGCTCAATCTGCGCACCTTTGAAAATTGATACTTCCCGGCTTATCGCGCTTCAGGACGAACCCACCTCCTACACCGATGTCATGACCGAAGCCGACACCGGTGTGCGCGTGTTTTATCATTACCGCGGCGCCAACGCGCGTTTTTCACCGGAGCACGTCAATGTCGCGGGCCTGCCCTTCCGGATTTTCCACCTCGGTTATCTGCTTCTGCTGGACGGCATGGACCAACCCGACCCCGACTGCGGCACCGCCGCCGCAAAATTACTCAAAAAAGTCCAGAAAGCAGGCATCAAGACCAGCGTGGACGTAGTCAGCGATGAAAGCGACCGTTTTGCCAGAATCGTGCCCGCTTCCCTGCCCTACACCGATTATCTCATCCTGAACGAAATTGAAGCCGGCCGGACCACGGGAACACAAGTGCGGGACGACAGCGGAAAGCTGATCCCCGGCGGCGTCGTTGACGCAGTTGACGCCTTGTACGAACTCGGCCGCATGGAGCTGGTGGCCGTGCATATGCCCGAAGGGGCTTATTTGAAAACAAGGAACGGCAAAAAATATTCGCAGGGCTCTCTGCGCCTGCCCGAAAATTATATCAAGGGAACGGTGGGCGCCGGCGATGCTTTCTGCGCCGGCATGCTTTACGGACTGCATGAAAGCTGGGATGCGGCAAAAACGCTCAAACTCGGCGCCTGCGCCGCGGCCGCCTGTCTTGCCCAACCCGGCGCCACCGACGGCCTCCGGCCGTTGAACGAAGTGATGGAATTGGGGAAACGCTTTCCGGAACACGAACCGCCGGTGGCTGTATAAAAATAATCGTTCTGGAATTCGCCACAAAGATGCACAAGGGACTCATTCAAATCTACACCGGCGCCGGCAAGGGCAAAACCACCGCGGCGCTGGGCCTGGCCCTGCGCGCCGCCGGCGCCGGCTTGAAAGTATACCTGGGACAATTCATCAAAAAAGGGGGGTACAGCGAAATTAAGGCCCTGCGCTGGTTTCGCCCTAAAATCACCGTTTGCCAGTACGGCGCCGGATGTTTTGTCAAGGGCAAGCCTTTGCCGGCTGATATACAACGCGCCCGCAACGGCCTGGACAAAATTGCCGCGGCCCTGCAGTCCGGGAAATACGACGTCGTCATCGCCGATGAATTTTTTTGCGCCCTCAAGGCAGGGCTTTTCACCAAAAAAGATGCGCTGGCCCTGATGGACAAAAAAACTTCTGCGGTGGAACTGGTTTTAACCGGGCGTGACGCCCCGCGCGAAATGATGCAAAGGGCCGATCTCGTCACGGAGATGAAAAAAATCAGGCATCCTTTTGACTGTGGCATTACCGCCAGAAAAGGGATTGAGTTCTGAAATATAAAGGTCAATAGAAGGACCACATTGTCCCGTCGGCGCCGGACTTGTAGCCCACGTAAGTGTTGGTCTCCGCGGAATCATAATAAATCCTGGTCTGGCCGCGGTCAAAGGGCCCCAGGGCGCTGTCGTCCCATTCCAGATATCCGGCGCTTTTCAACGCCTCCAGTTCCGCCGTGTGATCCCCGCCCCATCTTAATCCCCAGTAAACCCCCGCTTCGTTCTTCCGGCGGGTGTAGACAATCCTGATCTTTCCGCTCACGCTCGCCTCGCAATTGGACTGCAGATCCAGCCCTCCCGAATAGCCGGAAAGATAATTCGTCACATATCCGCTGTCGCCGATCACCAGGTTGGTCAATCCCGCCACCCGCGCGCCGTTTGAGATCACCACCCCGTTCGCTTCTCCGCCCTCCGGGCTTATGAACAATCGACTCGTCTCCAAAATTGATCCGTTCCCCTCTATCCGTTCCACGTTCCCCCCGTCCGATGCGGTCT